>JAUVLL010000312.1 GCA_030600745.1 Spirochaetaceae bacterium
TCAAGACACAAAGCATTGCGTCACTGCCCCTACCATCAGCTTTTTGCGCTGTATCATATTTTCTACTTAAAAATACTTCTTCTCTAAAATATTGACTCCAGACTGGCGTAAAAAGCCAATTCAATCCCTTTATTTTTCAGTAATTAATGAATATAATTTTGATTGATGTAGACCAATCACTGCGTATTTACCAGCAGCAAGTCAATGGTCATCAGACCATAAAGTCAGGAGATAATATGTAATGTTTTAATTGTAAAGGTAAAATGATTAAAGGGACTGCTCCATTTTGGAGTCTATCATTATCTATTAAATATTCTCGAACTGTAAAATAACTAACTCAATTTTCTTAATATCTATGCTACAATACCCCATGACCTTTTCAACACTAAAAAACCATCTTAAAGCACTTCCATGCGGTAAAAAACTAAATCATTCGGTCTATATACTGGAAGAGACTCTGGCAGTAAGATTCTGGATATCGGATGCGGCAGTGCTGCATTGCATATCCCGGACAGTAACTTATATGAAAGTTTTCGGCGTATTAGAGAATTATTGAGAGATGAAGGGATTTTTGTTGTCAGCTTTCCTATGAATTATCCAGGGATAGATTCGGCGACAAACCGGGATGCAGAGGGCTATTCAAGTATACAGGAAAGTAAAATTCAGTCGAGTAGAAACTGCGTCCTATTCAGATAATTCAACAAAATGACTATCTGATTATCAATCCAATAAAGCTTATGATAATTAGAGATATCTATCAACTGGTCTGTCAAAAATTACAGAAAGCTTCCTTGCAACCTGTATACTTATATTTTTCCTTCCGTTTTCAAGATCAGAGATATAATGTCTTGAGAATTTCCCTAATTTCAACCCCAGATTTTGCTGAGTAAAACCTTTATTCTCCCTGTCAATTCTTAATCTGTCACCTGTCGTCATTTTGTTTTTGGTAGATTCGTACCAATCTGTTTTAAAAGGATCGATATATTCCTCATCAGTAATATCAACCATTTCTCCGTACTCAATCCTTAAAACTTTAAGAAGCTTTTCAGACACTTCTCCTTCTATTTCTATTTTAGTATGGGGCGTTTTCACGTGAACCAACATAATATACCTCTATAACCAGTAATTCTTTTCTTCTTCTCCAGCACGCAACCCAGTTGTATGATAAATGGCAGTGATATTCATTATCACTAAGCTTACTGTAATTCTTCCATTCCTTACGTTCAGGTCCAAACTCTCTTAAATCATCAAGTAATTGGACAAATTTCTTTTTCTCAATCAGCCTAAGCTTCCTGATCCGCTTTTCTACACGTTTTTGTATTCTAACTTTATACATTAACCATAATGTACTCTTTTTTAGAGTACATGTAAAGAAAATAGATCTCATCTCTGTCATTTTCTGCTTTTAGGAAGCCCCTGGAAACTGCGGCTGGAAATCTTTGTTCTTCACTTTGTAAGCATTGAACACTACCAAAGTATAACTCCCATGCTACAATACCCCATGACCTTTTCAACACTAAAAAACCATCTTAAAGCACTTCCATGCGGAAAAAAAACTAAATCATTCTGTCTATATAATAGAAGAGAGCCTGCAAATAGTTGATAAACAGGCCTATCCTACAAAGATCATAAACTAATTCAATCCCAAACTCCAGACAGTACAGAGGCAGATGTAATACAGATTATTGATAGACACAAGACTGCAATTACCAGATACAATTTCTCGAAACCTGTGCCGGGTGGGACCCTGTTCACAAACAGGATGGAAAGAAATCTATTTCTGATGTTGTAAATGTAGGTTTTGTCCTTAATGTAATAGAAAATCCAGAGGAAAGAATTGTTGAGGATCTGTTACGTTATCTTCTGGAGGGGGAAAGCATTCCCCTGGCTCCAAACCCGCTTTTCCGTGCAGCTTAAACCGGTTCCGTCCCTCCATCGGACTGCACGGGCGGTTTTTCCACCACCCCTTCTATTTCAATAAGAAATTGTCTTCATAAATTTCTTAGTTCCCATCCATAATTTTTATGATACAATAATATAAGAATGAGTTATAAATATCCGGATAGTACTAACGACCCCAATATATACGCAGACGACAGAACCAGCAGCTATTACTCTTCCAAATCATTTAATCTTGCGGACAAATATTCCAAAACTGAAGATCTTTACAGCAAAATGTTTGTTAAATACCTTTCCCCAGGCAGTAAGATTCTCGATATCGGCTGCGGAAGTGGAAGAGATCTGGCTAATCTTAAAAAATCCGGTTTTTCTATTACTGGTGCTGACAGCTCCGGTAACATGATCAGCGTTGCTGTTGGTAAATATCCGGAACTTGCCGGTAAAATCAGTTTATCCGGTTTGCCGGATCTGCCCGGGATTGAAAACACTTTCAACGGGGTCCTCTGTTCGGCAGTGCTGCAGCATATCCCGGACAGTAACTTGTATGAAAGTTTCCGGCGTATAAGAGAATTGTTGGAGGATAAAGGGATCTTTGTTGTAAGTTTTCCGGTAAAATACCCCGGAATAGATCCTGTAACAAAAAGGGATGCAGCAGGAAGGCTTTTTTATATTAGAACGGAGGAAAAGTATAGGTTTTTAATTGAAAGGCTGGGGTTTGATTTAATTGAAAGTAGTTTGCAGGATGATTCTTTGGGGAGAAATGCTCAGTGGTGTGTGCAGGTTTGGAGGAAAGGGAAATTCAGCAGACAGGAACCGCTTAATATAATTGATTCGATTCTACGGGAAGATTCAAAAGTAACTACTTATAAATTTGCCTTATTACGTGCACTGGCAGAAACAGCTTCCTATTCCTATAATTCTGCAAAATGGCTTCCGGATGGAATGGCTGCAGTCAATATTGATACTATTTCAGAAAAATGGCTGGATTATTACTGGCCGATTGTCACTGCGGAAACATTCATAATCCAGGGCCCGGTTGCTTACTCAGGAAGCAGTAGAACAGGAGGTAAGATTTTTACATACAGCAATGGAAGTTTACTTATGCCTTCTGAACTATGGCAGGAATTTGCATTAATGGGCAGGTGGATTGAAGATTCAATAATTCTAAGATGGGCGGATTTTTCTGCATCCAGGCCTTTCAACAAAGCGAATAATATCCGGCTTTCTACTATTCTTGATCTGTTGCTGTATTCAATTGAAATAAAAAGGGATGTTTCCATTGTCAAAAAGATTCTGGAACCTTCGGTATCCCTTGAATGTGTTTGGTCCGGAAAGTCTGTTAAACAATATGATATTGATCATGCCTTGCCCTTTTCCATCTGGAGAAATAACGATATCTGGAATCTTTTCCCGGCAGATTCAAAAGTAAATAACAGTAAGCGGGACAAACTCCCTTCCAGGTATCTTCTGGAAAATAGCCGCAAAAGAATTTACAGCTACTGGGATATGTACTTTGAAAAAGCCTCTAATCTATTCCTGTACCAGGCTGGAAATTTCTGTGGTTCCAGATTTACAGGCTTAACAAAAGATACCAGAGAATTTCTCTTTTCTGCTTTTTCTGAAACAGTAGAAAATGCTGCTGAGCAGAGGGGTGTTGAGAGGTGGGAAGGGTGAATTTATGGTAGAGTATAAAACTATTAAATAATAGCATAATACATCAGTTCGCTAATGAAACGGAAACCGGTCCGCATTTCCGACTCATTATCAATTAAAAAAATAATTGTACTACCCTTTGATCCGAAATCATATACTCACCCAATTTCCTACTTTTACTATAAGATTTAACACACATAAGTTTGTATTACCATAGCACTTCTACAAATGTTCCAACTATTCTCATTTCTAAACTAG
>JAUVLL010000227.1 GCA_030600745.1 Spirochaetaceae bacterium
AGTAGATAGACTCCAATCTATGACAGATAATCCTATAGTATTCATAGATTCCGGTGTTGGCGGACTCCCGTACCTTGAACAGGCAGGAAAATATATGCCTGGTGAAAATTTTGTGTATGTTGCAGATAATAGGAATTTCCCCTATGGTGAAAAAAACGTCGGACAGCTTAAGGAAATAATTCAGAATCTTATTCGGAAAATTGTAGATAAAATATCTCCCAAACTAATAGTAATAGCCTGTAATACAGCATCTGTTGTTGCTCTTTCACTATTAAGAGAGGAATTTGGTATTCCTTTTGTGGGAGTAGTTCCTGCAATAAAACCGGCTGGAGAATATTATGAAAACGGTAAGATAGGATTGCTTGCTACCAGAAAAACAGTTGAAGATCCGTATACAGATAAATTAATCGAGAACTTTGCACCAACCTGTAGAGTAATAAAGTATGCAGGAATTGATCTGGTGGAGTTTGTCGAGAATAGATATTTTACTTCTACAGAAGAGGAAAAGATTGCAATAGTTTCTGAATCTTCATTATATTTTTCTAATTATAAAATTGATGCACTTGTTCTTGGTTGTACCCATTTTGTTTATCTAAAAGATTATTTTAAAAAAGCTCTTGGAGGTTCTGTTGATATTATTGATTCGGTAGATGGAGTTTCCAGGCAGATACTAAAAGTAATCGAAACCGAATCTCTGGTGTCCCTTAATAAAAACAGAGACATTTTTTATTTAACGGGCAGTAAAGCTGATAAAACAGGTTATTCTGTTTTTGCAGAAAAATTTGGACTGGAATGGGGAGGAAATCTTTGAACCTTAAGGCTGGTCGTTCGCAAGCTCACTGCTCGCCTATGAGTCGTACCGCAGGTGCTTGCACCGAGGAACGATCTCAGCATCCTAAAGAAGGGTTGATTTTGACAGGAATTAATAATATCTATTCTGTGTATTCTGAAAACTCAACATTTTTATGTGAAATTAAGGGGAAAGTTTTAAAGGGGCTTGATAATGTTTACAATCCTTTAGCTGCCGGAGACAAGGTGAAGTTTTCTGTGGATAAAATCAGCAAAGATAAGGGGATGATAGTAGAGCGTTTAGAACGTCGCAACGAGTTTGCCAGGTGGAATAATAAGCGAAATACCCCTCAGACTATAGCAGCAAATATGGATTATCTGATATGCGTAGCATCTTCCGGCAACCCTCCTTTTCGCCCGAGATTTATCGATAGAATACTTGTAATGGCAAATGAGAGTATAAAAATTCTAATAGTTTTAAATAAATCAGATCTTGGAGTTGATGAAGCAGTAAAACTGCGTATGGAAGATTATAAAAAGATCGGTTATGAATATATTATCTGTTCTGCAGAGACAGGAGATAATATTGATAAATTGAAAAATATTATATCCGGAAATATTTCTGCATTTGTAGGACAATCAGGAGTAGGTAAATCAACTCTTCTGAATATACTCTATCCAGGTCATAAATTAAAAACTGCAGAAATTTCACTGCAAAATGATAGAGGAAGACATACTACAAACCACTCCAAATTGATATTTGAAGAAAAAGGAGGTTTTATTGATACACCTGGAATCAGGGAGATTGAAATATTCGGTATAGAAAAAGGTTCTCTTGGTTTCCATTTTCGTGAGTTTGCTGATTTTGCCGTTAACTGTAAATTCCAGCCATGCAGCCATAAATCAGAACCTGGCTGTGCAGTCAGAAAAGCAGTTGAAGATGGGTTAATTCATTCAGACCGGTACGAAAGCTATCTTAGAATTTTATCCGGTATTGAACAGAAAGGTATAGATTATAATGGATAACCGGACTGCGAACCTGCTTGAATTTAATCAGATAATAAAAATTCTTTTGGGATATTGTATTTCAGAGGAGGGAAAACAACGGATAAAAACTCAGGAATTATTTTTTAATTCAGAAAAATTGAAAAAGTTTCAGGGTGCTGTTGCCCAATTTAAAAGGCTCCTTGAATCTGACGAGGTGTTTCCAGCAGTTTCTTTTCCTGAAGTTGAACATTTAATACCAGTATGTTCGAAGGAAGGCACTTCAATCGATGGTATTGAGATCTATAATATTTCACATTTTATTAACTCTGCTTTGAAGGTAAAATCATATATTACAATATCAAAAATACCTGATCTTGATGATATAATAGTAGAAGCAGAAAAAATACCAGATTTAAAAAAGCTGGTTTTGGAAATTACAGCTGTAATAAATTCTCAGGGACAGATCAGAGATGATTATCCTGAACTAAGAAATCTTAGAAGAGGTTTGGGTGAACTGAATAATAAAATTTCCAGCCTTTCTTCTTCATATATAGCAGACAATAAAAACCTGTGGCAGACCGATGTTCCAAGTCAGAAAGACGGACGGATAGTACTGCCTTTAAAATCAAATTTCAAAGGAAGAGTGAAGGGTATTATACATGACATATCTGCAAAGGGGACAATCCTCTATATAGAACCCTTTGACATTCTTGAGCTTAACAATAAGATTGCTGTTCAGGAACACGAAATAAGCATAATTGCAAATAGAATATTTCGGGAGTTTACTGCAAAAATAAGGGTGGAAATTAAAAACCTTGTATTGTTGATCGATTCTTTTGCATTTATTGATACTCTTCTTGCCAGAGCAAACTTTGCTGTAAAATATGCGTGTATCAGACCCGAAATATCTAAATCAGAGATATTTTTTAATAAGGCAAGGCATCTTCTTCTTGGTAAAAACGCAGTTCCAATTGATATAAGTATGGACAAAGGTCTTCAGGTTCTGATAATAACAGGTCCCAATGCAGGAGGGAAAACCGTAACAATAAAAACAGTTGGACTGCTTGCTATGATGCATCAATTTGGTTTACAGATACCCGTGGAAGAAGGCAGTATACTTCCGGTTTTTGACGGTATATATGCGGATATTGGTGATGATCAGTCAATTGAGGAAGCGCTTTCAACATTTTCCGGTCATATGACAAATATTGCCGCAATTTTGAATAAATGCAGTAATAGGTCTCTGGTACTTCTTGATGAACTGGGTTCAGGAACTGATCCTGGAGAGGGTTCGGCCATCGCAATGTCTGTTATTGATGAACTGATAAAAAAAGGTAGTATTGTCTTAACAACGTCACATCACAGTATGCTTAAAAATTACGGCTACACACGGGAAAAAGTGATGAATGCATCCATGGAATTTGATGAGGGTACTCACAGTTCTACCTATTGTGTTGTTCCCGGTGTTCCCGGGGATAGTCATGCAATAGATATTGCAAGACAAAGTGGTTTGCCCGAAGATGTTGTTGATAAAGCTGAAACATATCTTAAGGGTAAGAAGACCGAAGTTGGGCGAATGATTAGTGAACTCGAAAAAAAACATAGAATTGCAGGCGAAAGGGAAGTAGCAATTCTATTGAGAGAGCGGGAACTAAAAGAGGAAATTAGAAAAAATGATCTCAAGGTACTTGTTTTTAAACAGTCAGAAAATGAATTGAAGAGAAAGACAAATTCAGAATCAAATAAGTTTTTGTCCAATGCCAGGAAAACACTGGAGAATCTTGTTAAAGAACTTCGAGAGGGAGAACTTAATCAGGCCAAAACAAAAAAGGTTAAGAAATTCCTTTCAGATATGAGTGAAGATTTAGATCGGGAGAAAGATAGCCTTGATCAGTTTATTATAGATAATCCGGAAAGCATAAAAGCAGATCAGTTAAAACCAGATATGAATGTACTTGTTGGTGAATACAGGAGATCAGGAACAATTGTAAGAAAAGATAAAAACAGGAGTTGGATAATAAACACAGGAGCTTTGAAGATTTCTGTTAAAGAACATGATATATTCCCTGCTCCTGTTAAAAAAGAACAATATTCTTTCGGAGTTTCCTTAAATACGGTTAAAGCGGAAAATGTTGCGAAATTCACTTTGGATTTAAGAGGTTTTAGACTTGAAAATGCCCTGGAAAGTATTGAAAGGCAGATTGATAATGCCTTGATGTCAGGACTAATGGAGTTTAGTATAATACACGGCAAAGGTGAAGGTGTTCTGAGTAACGGGATACATAAATATCTTAAAGGGGAACATAGTATCAAGGACTTTTATTTTGCTCATCCCGATGATGGTGGTTTTGGTAAAACTATCGTTATTCTAAAAGATTAGGGGAAGATAGTATGATAAAGAAACAATTGGTTTTAATATTTATCTCAATATTCTTAATCTCCTGTCTTGAAGTAGATTCATCAATTGATATTAAGAAAGATGGTACCGGAATATGGAATCTTCAGTATAGGATTTCTCAGGAAGCTTTATATATAACTCCAGGTTTAGAGTTTTCCGGTTTTAATTATTTTCCTAAAAATGAAAATGAAATTAGAAAAAGAATCAGTGAGATTACAGGACTTGAGTTACTGCAGGTTTCTGTTAATGAGACGACAGATTATAGTGAGTATTCTGCCCGAATGAGTTTTAAAAATACAGGTGATATTGAATCCCTTTTTTCCAACTACGAAGATAATAGTTTAGTAGAAATCAGTTCAGATAATGATGGTACTTTCAGTCTTACAATAGAAAATATCCATATACCGGAAATTGATCAGGATACTCTGAACTTATTATCAGTCCTGTATTCCGGTAAAATGATTAATATTACAGTTTCATTTCCCGGGATAGTAACAAATTCCAGTACAGGTGTCCTGTCTGAAGATCCTGAAGAAGCTGCCTTTGAAATAAGGACTATGGATGCATTAACTTCAAAAGAACCTGTCATATGGACAATCAATTATGAATAATCCCTATATGGCTGAATGGGAAGGAACGTTAAAAAAGATTTTTGATGAGATTGATGATTATCTTGAAGATAAATACGGATATCTCTACCCACTACATCCGGCAAGGGCGCAAAGAGGAATAACATCAAATAAATCCAGTGACGGATTGTTCAATATCGGTGCAGCGTTTTCAGCCGGTTTTGGATCTAAGTACGGAAGAGGATGGGTAGTTGATGTTCACATGGTTACTCTTTCCAAAGTTCCTGAAAAGATAAAGAAGGAAATATATATAGAAGTTACCGGAAAGCTGAAACATCTTCTTGAAGAATACTATCCCGGAAAAGATATAAAAGTAGCGAAGGATGGGAATGTTTTTAAGATTTTTGGAGAGCTGGGATTGGAATTTTGTAATTAATTTTAATTATTACTATTTTTACTTGCGGTTTCTAATCAATACTAGTAAAGTTACAACATGATGGTAGAGAAATTTTTTAAGATTTTATCCATAGAGTTTTCTGACCTTGAAGAAGAGTTGAATATACTAATTGATTTAATAAACAAGAAACGTGATCGCCATGAAATTACTGAATATGTAATGAAAGCAAACAGTACACTTCTTAAACGGGAACTCGTTGATATGCTGATTATACATAAGAAAATCATGGAGATTTCTCCTGACAACTATCAAACTGTTGAAGAAGCTACAGTTGCAGTAATTGATATTATATATGGATTTACCGGTATTCCTGAAGCAGTTCACACATATATGGAGAAAAGAGTTCAGAAAGTTCTACGCTATATGGATGAAGTTTGTTAAAAACAATTAAACATTTGTTGATTAATTGATACTAATTATTATAGTATCCAGACTATATTCGATTTTTAGCTTTGAGAGGAAAGTATGGATGTACAATTAAAAGAATTGATTGAAAAAATCAAATCTGAAGGTGTGAAAACAGCTGAAGAACAAGCAGCTGAAATTATTCGAAAAGCCGGGCTTAAAGGGGCCG
>JAUVLL010000096.1 GCA_030600745.1 Spirochaetaceae bacterium
TATTTGATCAGAAATTTGTAAGCAATAGTGAAAATTTCCTTAAATTTCCAATAATGTTCGGAATCAGCTCAAGAAACGGAAGATTAATAAGCGGAAATACTATCCTGAAAGAGGCAGATACTGCACTGAAAAAAGCAATGAGAGATAAAAACTTTCCAATAATTGGATTCAGGCCGAATCCTGCCCGTTATCGTGAATATCTATCGAAATTAAAGTCTAAGTCTTAATATTTGTTTAAAACTATTCATCATAGGGGATATCAATCTGCTGCCCATCTCTTGTAAGAAACGTATCAGGAAAAATAGACTTTGCTTCTTCCAGTAGTCCTGAAAGATCATACTTTGTATACCTGGGGCTGTAATGAATTAATCCCATTTTTTTTATTCCACCTGCATCAGCTGTTAGTTTAGCCGCTTGTGATGATGTCATGTGTTTTTTCTCCTTTGCACTATCTTCAAGGTCAGATTTGAACATCCCCTCACAAATTAAAAGATCTGAATCTCTGACATAATCTGAAATTTCCGGAAAATACTGTGTATCAGTAACAAAACTCACTTTTCTACCAGGTCTGGGAAGACCTATCACGTCAGATGTATGGACAACATTTCCATTATCAAGCATAACATCTTTACCATTTTGCAACTCTGACCAAAGAGGCCCCATAGGTACATTACTCTTTATTGCCTTATCCGGGAAAAATACTCCCGGTCGTTCCTCCTCAATGAGAGAGTATCCTATACAAGGCTTTGTATGACGAAGAGGGAACGCAATAACTGAAAATCCATCCCCTTTATAAACAATACCAGGTTTTGTAACCTCTTTAACGATAATTTCATAATTAATATACATATCAAGTACTTTTCTATTCATCTCAACATATTCTTTAATTTTTGGCGGACCTATAATATAGAGCGGCTCTTGTCTTTCAACCTGGCTTGAAAGCATCAGGATTCCAGGAAGCCCGGTTACATGGTCTGCATGAGTATGACTAATAAAAATTACCGAGATTTTCTTCCATTTCAAATTTAGTTTTCGCAAAGATACTTGTGTACCCTCTCCACTATCAAAAAGGAAAAGCTCCCCTTCTCTCCGCAAAAGAACAGAAGTAAGAAAACGACCGGGGAGAGGCATCATACCCCCGGTTCCAAGAACAAATAATTCAAGATTCATAATTTTAACCTCTAAGAACGTACAGCTGTCTTAATTTCAACAGTATTCGGTTTATTAATTTTAAAAAATATTTTGCCTTTCCTGAGGCTGGTATTTATTCTGCTGCCATAAGGACATTCACCTTGAAGTATCTGCAATGATAAAGGATCTTCAATCTCTTTTTGTATTGCCCTTCTTAATGGCCTTGCTCCAAACTTGACATCAAATCCGGAATCAATTAGAAATTCCTTAACTGATTTTTTAATTTCAATCACAATATTCATCTGAAGCAATCTCATTTTAACTTCATCAAGTAACACTTCCAGTATTTCCTTTAAGTTTTCTCTTGATAAACTCTCAAAAACTATTATCTCATCAACTCTATTAATAAATTCAGGTCTAAAAAGTCTTTTGAGTTGATTCATGGCTGAAGCCTTTATCTCAGTATAATTAAGAACTCCTTCATGGGTCTTGAAACCAAGAGCACTCTCCTGGGTAATCTCTCTTGCACCTGCATTTGATGTCATTATTAGAACAGTGTTCCGGAATGATACCTTATGCCCCAAATTGTCCTGAAGTTCACCTTCTTCCAATACCTGGAGAAGAAGATTAAAAACATCAGGATGTGCTTTTTCTATTTCATCCAATAAAATAACACTATAAGGTCTTCTTCGTATCTTTTCAGTCAGCAAACCGCCTTCTTCATATCCTATATAACCAGGAGGTGCCCCTACCAATCGACTTATATTATGTTTTTCCATGAAATCTGACATATCAATTCTAATTAAAGCATCATTATCTCCAAATAAAAATTGTGCAAGAGTTTTAGCAAGTAGAGTTTTTCCTACTCCTGTAGGCCCAAGAAAAATAAATGATCCCATAGGTCTGTCAGGAGATGACAATCCTGTCCTGGCTCTTCTTATACTTGATGCTATAGCAGCTATCGCTTCATTCTGTCCAATTACTGTTTTATGCAATTCTGCTTCTGTTTCAAGTAACCTTTCCGATTCCGTTTGAGCTATTCGCGCCAGAGGAATACCAGTCATTTCTGAAATTACATTCTCTATATCTATTTCATTAACTATTACTCTTTTCTTTTCTCTTATGTTATGCCAGCTTTTATTAAAAATATCAATTTTTAATTTAAGGTTACGCACCTTATCACGTACTGCTGCTGCTTTCTCATAATCCTGGTTACTGACCAGGTTCTTTTTTTGTCTTGTTAAATCATCAATTTCCTGTTCCAGATTTTTTAAACCCTCCGGTCTGACAGCATTTTCAATCCGCTTAACAGAACCTGCCTCATCTATAAGATCAATAGCTTTATCCGGTAAAAAACGATCAGTTATATATCGATTTGATACTACTGCTGCAATTCGAATTGCTTCTTTAGTATAAGTTACATAATGATGCTCCTCATATTTCGATATTATACCCTCAAGGATCTCAACTGTTTCTTCAATTCCTGGTTCATCTATAAAAACAGGCTGAAATCTTCTTTCAAGAGCAGCATCCTTCTCAATATACTTTCTATACTCTCTTAAAGTTGTAGCCCCAATACACTGAAGTTCTCCTCTGGAGAGAGCCGGTTTCAACATATTTGAAGCATCAATGGAACCCTCTGCACCACCGGCTCCTATTATCATGTGCAGTTCATCAATAAACAGAATAATATTACCTACTGAACGAATTTCTTTCATAACTCTCTTCAGACGCTCTTCAAACTCTCCCCTATATTTTGTACCCGCAATTAAAGAAGCAATATCAAGGGTAAGCACCCTTTTACCAGTCAGGATGTCAGGACCTTCACCAGAAACAATTATTTGAGCAAGACCTTCAACTATGGCAGTTTTACCTACTCCAGGCTCACCAATAAGTACAGGGTTATTTTTTGTACGTCTTGCAAGTATTTGTATAACTCTCTTAATCTCTTTTTTCCGTCCAATTACGGGATCAAGTTTATTAAGACGTGCATATTCTGTCAGATCCCGTGAAAACTCATCAATAGTAGGTGTTCCCTTTGTGTTGATATTGGATTGTTTATGCTTTACCGACTGTACAGGAATATTATGTTTTTTCATTGGCGGCTCATTTTTTCGCAGTTTTATAATTGAATTTCTTATTTCTTCCTGCCCAACAGAATATTTAAATAGAAAGCGCTGAACAATACTGCCAGTCTCCATTACTGATGCCAATAGTAGATGTTCTGTACCAATATATTGAAAACCCATTTTCCTTGCTTCTTCTGCTGAACCTTCAAGTATATTCTTACCCCTATGAGATGGAGGTACATCTCCTAAAATATAGCCTGAATGTTTCTTGGGAATATTCTTTTCTATTTCAACCTGTAGTGCTACCGGATCCACATTCAATGATCGCAGGACTCTGAAGCCAAGCCCCTCTCCGTCTTTTAGCAATGCCAGAATAATATGTTCCGGCAGTAATTGATCAGAATGGAAACGCTTTGCCTCTTCCTGAGCATATATAGTTAATATTCGTTGTGCACGTTGTGTAAGACCCTTAAACATCGGGTGCCTCCAATTTTATTTATCAAGACCTAATGAATTTCTAATCATTTCAGCACGTTTTGAATCAATTATTAGATTATCACTATCACTATTTCCAATTAAATACTGAATATGAGCTTTTTGAGACAAAAGTAATAAAGAGTTTACTGTACCTATATCCATCTTCGACCAACCAAGCACTATACCAAGTCTAATATCAGTTAAAGCACTGACAGCTTCTGCTGAGTTTAACAATCTGCAATGTTTAATAAGACCAATTGAACGGTAATGCCTGTCTTCAAGCTCAATCTTTTTTCTATGAACAAGTTCAGCTCTGGCCTGCCTCTCATAATCTACTAATTTTATACAAGTTTTTGCAAGTTTATCTATATACTCTTCTTCTTTATTTCCAATAGCTAATCCATTTGAAATTTGATAGATATCGCCTAATGACCCATCATCATTACCCAAATAACCTTTAACTGTAAATTCTCCTTCAAGAGAAGATTTTATAGCTCGGTCAAACAGGGACAAATTGACCAGAGCAGGTAAATGCAGCATAACAGATACTTTTAATCCTGTTCCTGAATTCCTTATATTCTCATTTAAATAACCGAATTCAAATGAAACTGCAAAATCAAGCAATTTCTCAAGCCTTGATTCCAGTATATTTACTGTGCTGTATGCATCCTCCAAATCCAAACCACTTCGATATTCAGCAATCAGTAGATGGTCATGCTCATTTATCATACATGCTGTTTTCTGATCTTTACTTAAAATAAAAGTTTTATTTCTGGTGATAGTAAAATTTTGTGAAATTAGATTTCTTTCAGCCAGCATTCTTCTTTCTATGCTGTTTAGACTGTCAACAGAAAATATATCCATCCCGCCGTCGGTCATTTCAAATGCTTCTACAATAATATTCTTTACCCGCTCTTCATCTTTTAATTCCATTTTATTCGGGAAAAGAAACCCTGTTAAATTTCTTGACAGCCTGACTCTGGTAGAAATTACAACATCTTCCTCTTTACCTCCATCTCTGAACCATCCAGGTATCTCTTTTAATGATAAAGTACTATTCATCATCAAATCCAAATCCAGCATCAATATTTGTAAGTTTATCTCTTATTATGACTGCATTTTCATATTCCTCGTTTATTACAGCTTCTTCTAATTCTCTTTTAAGATTTTCTTTATCAATAAGAATTGTTTTATATGCTTTTAATCTGACAGGGAGCTTCCCTGTGTGAAATATATACGATCCATTCATGGAGATATTAGCAGCAATACTGCTTCTAAAGGAAGCATAACAATTTGGACAACCAACCTGTCCGTCTTTTTCCATTTCAGAAACCTTAGTACCGCATGTACTGCATTTCTCAGATTCATTTTTTGATTTTTCAGGTAATGCACTATTCTTAATAAATCCTGTAAGCAGTTTAGAAAAGGAAAAATCAAAAGAATTACCACCCTTTGAAATACCATTCTTTGATGCACAGTCTCTGCATAGATGCATTTCGTATACATCTTCACCTATAATCTGCTGTACATGAAAAACTGCTGTTTTTTTCTTACAAATTTCACAAATCATTATTGTATCCCTGTATTAATAATAACAAAAAACCAACTTATATGCAGGTAGAATTTTATTAATATACAAATTTTATTTAAAAATAACAATCTTAATACCAAAAAAGATTTATTTACTCCCAAAATCTATGTTTTCGTAAAATATCCATTGGTTTCAACCTGCCAGCCTTTATTGCAGGGAAATAAGCTGCTGCAGTCGAAAGAAGTATTGTTAATGAAGATATTATCAGGATTTCAGAAATATTGAGTTTTATTGGAATTTTTTCCAGATAATATGCAGTATCAATCAATACTATTCCACGGTCGGCAAGAGTAAAAAACGGTGATATAATAATCTGCAAAACAATATAAGCATTATTAATAATTAACTCTGCAATTGTAATAATTCCATTAATATTTACCGCAATCATTAAACCGGTTAATAAACCGGTAAAGGTTCCTGCCAAACCTATAATAAATCCAATATATACAAAAGCTCTTGTAATCAAAAACGAAGATACTCCTGTACTCTTCAACATGGCAATCTCAGCTTCCTTTTCCATTACAAGCATAACTACTGCCGAAGAGATATTTATAGCTGCTACCAATACAATAACTATCATAATAAAAAGCAGAATCGTTTTTGTGGTATTAAAACTATCTATCATACTTCGTTCAAGATCATACCAGTTTGAAACAAGGAAACCTGAATTAAGTTGATTTCTAATATTAGATGTCTGTTTTTCAATATTATTAAATGGATCGTCCAGCTTTACAGCAATAAACGAACTGCCTTTTCCCTTAAACAGGGTTTTACCTTTTTCTATATTAATATATATACTCAGGGCATCCAGCTCATAGTAACCAGTAGAGAATATACCTCTTACTGTCAAATATGATGGTTTTAATACAGGACGGCGTCCGGGGACCTTTCTGGCAGTTAGAATCTTTATTCTATCTCCCGGTATAACTTCTAAAATTCGCGCAACTTCAGAACTCAGCATTGCAGAATCCCTTGTATCCAGTATAAATTCACCGGACTCAATGTTAATATATTCTTTAACTGAAATATCAATATCCAAATAATTTTCAGGTAATGCTTTGAAACTTATACCTGTTCTTCCTTCTTTCGAGTATGCAAGGCCAAGACCTGTTATTACCGGAAAGACAGCTTTTACACCTGAGAAATTTGCAATTTCATTTATTGTATCTTCTTCAACTTCGGGATCAAGTTGATTATAGTTCCTGACTTGCAGATGGTATGATCCAATTTCCATATAGCGACGGGTAATGCCCTCTATCATCCCGCTGGAGATCTCGAGAACAACAATAAGAGGAATAAGTGATAAACCTATTCCCAGAACGGCCCCTAAAAGATTTTTATTAGTTACTAATTTATTTTTTCCGGCAAAAAACTTTACAGCAAGAAAAAAAGCACGTCTATTTATCATAACTCAGCCAGTTTGCCATTTTCCAGTTTAAGTTGTATGTCACCTTTTTCAGCAAGAGTTCTATCATGTGTAACCAGTAATAATGTTTTTCCATGATTTTTTACAAGCTCAAATAATAACTCTTCCACCTTCCTTGAATTACCATCATCAAGATTCCCTGTCGGCTCATCTGCAAGTATAATTCCGGGATCATTTATAAGTGATCTTACAACAGCAACTCGCTGCCTTTCTCCACCGGAGAGCTGTGAAGGCAGATGGTCCAATCTCCCGCCAAGTCCTACTTCGTTTAGTAATTCTCTTGCTCTGTTTTGAGCTTCTGCTTTTTTCACTCCCGTCATATAAGCGGGCAGCATTACGTTTTCAACTGCAGTAAAATCTTTTAAAAGATAATGAAACTGGAAAATGAGACCTATACTTTTTGATCTGAATAAAGCCAGATCATTTTCACTCAGCAAGTGCACAAAATGACCATCAACAACAATCGTTCCGCTTGTTAAGCTATCCATCCCTGAAATCAGGTTCAATAAGGTGCTTTTCCCGCTTCCACTGCTTCCTGTGAGTATTACTCTGGTATTAAGTTCAACAGCAAGGTTTAAATCTGTAAGTATCCTGAGGTGTTCAACTCCGTTATGATACGATTTATATAGATTTTTTATCAGGATTTTATTCATATCGAAGTACCTCCGAGGGGCGATATTGAGAAACCATCTTTGATGCAGAGTAAGCTGCCCAGGTTGAAGACAACACTGCAAATAGAAATACAAACAGTATTTCAGAATATACAATTCTTACCGGCACTTCTGTAATATAGAAATTTGCAGATGAATACATAGAAACAGCATCTAACTTATTTATTGTAAAGGGTGAAATAATAAATCCGATAAAAACAACTATCAATCCCATTATTTTTTCAACTATTCGAAAAATATAATTAATATTACTGGTTATAAGAAGACCTGAAATTAATCCTGCAACTCCTCCTGATATCCCAATTATAAACCCCTCGATAATAAAAATTGCCCTGATTGAAGAAGAAGGTGCTCCAAGAGACATTAAAATACCTATTTCTTCTTTTCTTTCAACTACAGACCTTTCCAGAGAATGTTTAATATTTACACCAACAACTATGAATATCAATCCAATTATCAGCATCATTGCAGTTTTCTCTGTTCTAAGGGCACCGAAAAAAGATGAATTAAACTCTCTCCAGCTAATCACCTCATAGTTTTCTCCAAGCTTTTCTTTAATAGAAGCAGCTATCGATCTGTCCCTGTATTGATCAACAAGCTTAATACCGTAAATTAATTTTTCCTTACCGGATGAAAGCATATCAGAATTGGAAATTAGGGTAAAAGCCATTGATCTATCAAAATTATAATATCCGCTTTTAAATATTCCTGTAACATTTAAGACTCTTTCATTTGGAGTAAGAGTCCTGAAGCCAGACCCCTCCATTGAAACCAGAGAGATAATACCATCTACACCAACTCCAAGACGTGCCGCCAGCTGCTGTCCCAGAAGAATAGAATTTCTCCCCTGAATTTCAAGTTCTCCATCTATAATATTCAGTTGATCTGCCATTACAGGATCATACTTTCTAACATTCCCGGGAACGGCTCTTACATTAACAGCTTCATAGTCAGAAAACTCTCCCTTAACAAGAGTTTGGATATCAAGAAATGGAAGTACAGACTTAACACCTTTAATTTTAACAATAGTATCCATTGTTTTTTCATTAATTTTCATTTCATCACTTAAAACACGAATGTGAAAAGAATTTATATTTATAATATCTTCAATAAAACCAAGCTGAAAACCATTCATAACTCCAAGAACGGATACAAGTGCCATAACACCAATCAAAATACCGGCTACTGCCAGCACTGAAGGTCCCAACATACGATTTTTACTCCTTATTCTCAAATATCTAAAAGCAGTAAACATTATCCAATTCAGATGTTTCATCGAATACGTTCTTCCCTTATTTTTTCACCATTTTTATAGAAAACCATTAAAACAAGAGAGTTATTTCTGTACACTTTTTCTACTTCTTTTTTACCAAAATCATAGAATATTTCTTTTACAAGCATATCGTCCTCAATTATTCTCTCTGATTTTAAACTATTATCTTTATTGTAGTAAAAAAGATGTTTCCTTCTTATACCGGAAGAAGCAATCATTTTTTCAACTAATCGTTCATTTTCATAAATATAGGTGGATTTTTCTATACTGCTGCCATCTCTGGTCTCATCTGATACAAGTTTATCATCCATATCAAACATCTGCCGGACCACTATACCTGTCAAAAGATCAGATTCTTTCACCACTCGTCCCGAATCAGTATATGAAAATGTTTTAGTTCTTACTAATACATCATCATGCCAGTTTTCAATCCTGACTACCTTCCCATCTTCATATCTATACAATGATGATTCGTCATCTGTTCCATACCATTCACTTTTTATTTCCTGATTTGAATATCCATATTCAGATCTGGTTACTTCGCCAGTATTAAACACTCGTTTTATTTGTCTTAAACTTCCATTGTTTCCTACAATAAAAAGATCATCATATATGTTTATATCACCATCAATGTATGTTGTTTTCTTAAGTTGCTGTCCTGACCATTCGTAAATGAATGTACTGACAACAGCCCCGGCTTTATAGTATTCCTCCTTAACTACTAATCCATTCACCTGTTTCTCAATCCTTACAAGCTCATCAGAATCATACTCACTTATTACAAGCAAGTTATCTTTCTGCAAATATTCTATCCGCCTATTCTCTTC
>JAUVLL010000285.1 GCA_030600745.1 Spirochaetaceae bacterium
ACCAATGGAACTTACCCCAAAACTGCTGTGCTTAAAGGTGTTGGTAGTTTTTTAATTACAGAGAGTTTTGATTCTGCGAACAAAGTTATTACTGCTACTTCCTCAGTCTCCGTCAGTTCACTGGCAGGTGCTGTTAAGGGAAAGATCTCGGTTGTTACCGGTGGTGCCCAGGGTTTTGGTGAAGGTCTTGTCAGACAGCTGACAGAAGCCGGGTCTCTTGTTTATATTGCGGATATGAATCTTCAGGGAGCAGAGACTCTCGCAAAAAGTATAAACAGTACTTTGGGTGTAACAGCAGCTATAGCTGTAGAGGTTGATGTTACTAATGAAGCATCAGTTGCAAAAATGGTGGAAGCTATAGTGCTTACTTCAGGAGGGATTGATCTTTTTATAAGCAATGCCGGTGTTTTAAAAGCAGGAAGTGTTAAAGAGATGAGCCTTGCAGATTTTAATTTTGTAGCCAGTGTGGATTATACAGGTTTTTTTATCTGTACAAAATTTGTGTCTACTGTAATGGCTCTTCAGAACAGTGTATCCGGAGATTATTTTTCAGATATAATTCAGATTAATTCCAAGTCCGGTCTATCAGGATCCAATAAAAACGGAGCCTATGCAGGTGCAAAATTTGGTGGAATTGGTCTTACCCAGAGCTTTGCTCTTGAACTGGTAACAGATAATATCAAAGTAAATTCTATCTGTCCCGGAAATTTTCTGGACGGACCACTGTGGTCAGATCCTGAAAAGGGACTTTTTGTTCAGTATCTGGAAGCAGGGAAGGTTCCTGGCGCAGAAACACTGGAAGATATCAGGAAATATTATGAGAATATGGTTCCAATGAAACGTGGATGCACAAGTTCAGATGTAATAAAAGCAGTTTACTATATTGTGGATCAGAAATACGAAACAGGCCAGGCGGTTCCTGTTACAGGTGGTCAGATTATGCTAAATTGAAGAATGAAAAATAAAAAGTGAAAAGTGAAAGAGAATTCAGTTGGAGAGAGATGTGAAAACAAAAGCGGTTAGATTATATGGAAAAGAAGATTTAAGACTGGAGGAATTTGAACTCCCGGAGATTAAAGATGATGAGATTCTGGCAAAGATTGTGTCAGACTCTATCTGTATGTCTTCCTATAAAGCTCAAAAGCAGGGAGCGGATCATAAACGTGTTCCTGAAGATATTGCTGTTAATCCTGTCATTATCGGCCACGAGTTTTGCGGTGAGATAGTAGAAGTGGGCAAACAATGGAGCGGTGATTTCAAAGTCGGGCAGCAGTATTCTATTCAGCCTGCTCTTAACTATAAAGGCAGCCTTGATGCACCCGGATATTCCTTCCATTATATAGGCGGAGCTGCTACCTATATTATTATTCCCAACGAAGTAATGGAGATGGGGTGTCTTCTTCCCTTTGAAAGTGATGCCTACTTTATCGGTTCTCTTGCTGAACCAATGTCATGTATTGCCGGGGCAATGCACGCTAACTTTCATGTACAGCAGGGAGGCTATGTTCACGAAATGGGAATAAAAGAGGGGGGGCAGATGGCCCTTATGGCAGGTGTCGGACCCATGGGGCTCGGTTTCATTGACTATACCCTGAACTGCGATCGTAGACCCTCAAGGCTTGTTGTAACTGACATTGACACCGAAAGACTTAAAAGGGCCGCTTCTATCTACACTCCCGAGTACGCCGCAAAGCAGGGTATTGAGCTGGTTTATTTAAATACCGGATCGGTGGATGATCCTGTTAAAGAACTTTTGGAATACACCGGAGGGAAGGGTTTTGATGATGTATTTGTTATGGCACCAGTTAAGCCTGTTATTGAGCAGGGTGATGCTGTACTGGGAAAGGGGGGCTGTCTTAACTTCTTTGCAGGTCCCTCAAACACAGACTTCAGTGCCAACCTTAACTTCTATGACGTTCATTACGCAGGACACCTTCTTGTTGGTACCACCGGTGGTAATAAAGACGACATGAAAGAAGTTCTCGGCATGATGGCCGATGGGAAAATAAATCCTGTTGCTCTGATTACCCATATCGGCGGTATCGACTCGGTAGTGGAGACGACAAAGAATCTGCCCAATATTCCAGGCGGTAAAAAACTTATCTATACTCAGATAGAGCTTCCTCTAACAGCTCTGGATGATTTCAAAGAAAAGGGAAAGACCAATCCTCTTTTTGCCGGTCTGGCGGATATTATTGCAAAAACAAATAATCTGTGGTCACCGGAAGCGGAAGGGTATCTTTTGGCAAATGCCTGAAGCAGTATCTAATATTACGTCTCCAATTTGCATCTTTTATATTTCACACAGATATTTATTTGGATATCCTTTCATATTGATCTGGATTATTTCATAAGAGCTTCAATATTCCAGTGAGGGAAAACTAAAGATTTTCTTCCTGACTGTTTCTATGTGACAGTTAAACACCTTTTGAACAACAATTCATATCCGTTATCATTATTACTTGCATTTGATTATTTGAGAAATCATGACTTTTTAGGCGATTCATACAAAGATTCTAATATCACTATCATTTTTTTTATGTTTTAGAACATTGTTAGATGTTTTTATGGAAATATTTCAAGAAAGTTCTTGAAATATCTTGTGTTATAAAGTAATATAGAGTATAAATATATATTGATACATAACACTAGTAACATAAGATATAAATAACTTATTAATGGTTGGTTGTTTTGTAGAATGGTTTTATTTTAGAAATGAGGAGAAGTACCAAAGATGTTTGATGGAAAGAAAATTGCAATTGTTACTGGTGCAGCACAAGGAATTGGAAAGTCTATAGCAGAATTACTGATTCAAGATGGGATTCTGGTGGTTCTTTTGGATTATAATGAAAGAGAATTGTCTAAAGCTGCTTTTGATCTTAGTAAGATTGGTAAATGTTCATCATTCATTGTTGACGTAAGTGACTCAGGAAAGGTAGACAATGTTGTGCATGAAATTATGAACATGTATGGAAGTATTGATATACTCATCAATAATGCAGGTGTAGCGGCATTTGGAACACTGGAAGATGCTGATGATATCACACTGGAAAGAGTTCTTGGAGTTAACTTCAAAGGGACCTTTTACATGTGCAGAGCTGTTGCACCGGTTATGAAAGCTCAGAAATCCGGGAAAATTCTGAATGTGTCATCTATTACTTCAAAACGTGGAGACAATACTACATCACCATGTTATGGATCATCAAAAGGTGCTGTTAACGTTTTCACAAAGTCACTGGCAAAAGAGCTAGGTGTATATGGGATCAATGTAAATGCTGTAGCTCCTCATGCTATTGACACTCCAATTATGGCACTTTGGGATGAGGGGAAAAAAGCATTTGCTGGTAAAAGTTTACCTATTGGACGCATTGGTACCACGCAGGACGTAGCTGAAGCAGTAAAATTTCTTGTATCTGAAAAAGCGTCATTCATCACAGGACAAATTCTCAATGTTGATGGTGGCCATTTTATGGACTCATAAGCCCATTGGTGGGTAAAAATATAATGAAGGAGTAGTATTATGAGGAAAATGTTGTTTTACTGTATGGTGATCTTTTTGTTCGTTTCGTTCGGACAAAATATATTTGCCGGAGGTGAGAAAGAATCAGACAAACCGGTGACATTGACGATTGCAACAGTCAACAATCCTGACATGAAGATTATGCAGGAACTGTCGGTTAATTTTACTGAAGAGACAGGAATTGAGCTTGAATGGTTGGTACTCCCTGAAAACGAACTCCGACAGAAAGTTATGGAAGATGTTGGTTTAGGTGCATCAAGTTTTGATGTTGTAACCTTAGGGATTCTTGAGGTTAAGAGCTGGGTTGATTATAATTGGATTGAGCCTCTTGATAATCTGTTTGCAAGCCTAAGCCCTGAGGAAGCAAAGAAGTACAATATAGACGATGTTGTAGAATCTGTTCGTGAGGGACTAAGTGTTGATGAAGTACTTTTTGCTCTTCCTTTCTACGCTGAAACAAGTATGATCTATTATCGTAAAGATCTTTTTAAGGAAGCTGGACTTACAATGCCTGAAGAACCTACCTGGGAAGAGGTTTATGAACTGGCTTCCCAACTGCATGACCCTGACAATGATCAGTATGGACTTATTCTTCGGGGACTTCCGGGGTGGGGTGAAAATATGGCTGTATTTAGTACCATTATTAATGCTTTTGGTGCACGTTGGTATGACGAAAACTGGAATGCACAGTTTAATACACCAGAGATGCGACAGGCATTCGAAACCTACTACAAGCTTATTAAGGATGTATGTCAACCAGGAGCAACTGGTACGGGATTTACGGAAGGTATGACTCATATGGCTCAGGGAAATGGTGCTATATGGTATGATGCATCTGTTGCCGCTGGCTTATTAAATGATCCTGATCAATCTCAGGTTGTCGGTAAGCTTGGTTATGC
>JAUVLL010000239.1 GCA_030600745.1 Spirochaetaceae bacterium
TTTTCTTTGCTGTGGGATCCTTGATTTTTAACAGTGGTGAAGGAATAGGTGTACTCTTCGGAATTGCAGGACTTTTTGCCGGATTCGGCATCACATATGTCTATAATAAAATCAATAAGAGAAAAAATACACCACGGATTACACGGCTGATAAACAAAGGCAAGTAGAGACGTAAGATCTTACGTCTCTACTGTCAATTCCTACCTCTTTTCCATAACAAGCCTGTTAAGAGTTGCGGCCATATCATCCAAAGAAACCACGTGATCAATAAACCCTCGTTCTGCAGCAACTTTCGGCATCCCGTAGACAATTGATGATTCCTGGTCCTGTCCCACGGTTAGACCACCCTTAGTGAAAATAGTACCTATCTCCGTAGCTCCATCTCTTCCCATACCGGTCATAATAACCGCGAGACTATTGCCGCCATAGTGTTTTGCAACAGATGCAAACAAAACATCTGCCGAAGGTCTATGACCATTCATTAAATCTGCTGATGAAGTACGGATAAGTGCTGCAAGCTTCTTTTTTACTACTTCAATATGAAAATTCCCGGGTGCAATAAAAACTGTACCTGGAGAAAGAACGTCTCCATCTGTAACTTCTTTAACATCCAGAGGGCATATTCTATCCAGACTTTTTGCAAACTCTGTGGTAAAACCTGCGGGCATATGCTGTACTATTACAATAGGAACAGGAAAATCGGAATCTAAATCTACTAATACATGCCGTAGAGCATTTGGCCCGCCGGTAGATATTCCAACTGCTACAATCTCAATATTTCCACCCTTTTCCCGGGGGATTACAGAGACAGCAGGAATCTTTTCCTTAATTGAAGTTTTTACCAATTCTGATCTTTCTTTATCCTGTATGGCTGTCTGGGGTGAGGCAGTACGCCCCGATGACCCTGATTTTTTACCATAGGCAAGAAGTGTGGCAACAATTTTATCTCTTACAACGTGTATATCCTCAGAAATTGACCCCGATGGTTTTAGAATAAAATCAGAGGCTCCAAGGGAAAGTGCTTCCATTGTTATCCTTGCGCCTTTTACAGCAGTAGATGAAAGGATAACTACCGGTATATCAATATTTAATCTTTTTCTTTCTTTAAGAAACTGAAGACCATTCATTTCGGGCATCTCAAGATCCAGGAGAATTATGTCAGGTTTTACACGGGGGATTTTTTCCAGGAGGAATTTCCCGTTCATTGCCTTGCCGGCAAGAACAAGACCTTCTGCCTCATCGACAATACGACCGATAAGATTCCTCATTAGTGCGGAATCATCACATATCATTACAGAAATATCTTTCATGGGTTTATCCTAATTAGAAAATTTACGATACATAGTAGCGTACTCAGTCTTAAGGAACTCAAATTTAGTATCCATTCCAAATAACGATTCTGAATGACCTATAAAAAGATATGAATGATTATTCATTGCCTGATAGAATTTATTAATTACGTTATTCTGGGCAGTTTCATCAAAATATATAATTACATTCCTGCAAAAAACCATATCAAGATTTCTTTGCCCACTGTCAGCTTTTAAATTATGATAATCAAACTTTACACTATTCCTAATATCTTCCCTTACCAGATAACCGTTTGGTTTCTTTTCAAAATAACGCTGAAGATACTTGTCAGAAATTCCGTTAACTTTCTGATCTGAGTAGAAACCTTCTTTTGCCGTCATCAGACATTTCAAGCTTAGATCGGAAGCCGTAATATCATAAGTAAAACCGGGAGGAAGGATATCTTTAAGAACAATTGCAAGAGAATAGGGTTCTTCACCTGTTGAACAACCTGCACTCCAAATTTTTATGGTATTTTCACCTATCGATTTTTTATGTTTGACAAGTTCAGGTATTACATAGTGTTCAAATGCATTAAAATGAGCTGTATTTCTAAAAAACCTGGTTAGGTTAGTGGTAACAGTATCCAGAAGAGTTTTCATCTCCCCTTCATTTGTTGTAATCTGTTTATAATACTCGTTAATATCCGGAATTCCCGTTTTTCGTAGTCTTTCCTTCAATCTACTCTCAAGAATAGTTCTGTTAGAAGGAGAAAAATGGAGTCCACTGGCATTATAGATGTGATCACGAAATTTACTAAACTGTACTTCGGTTAAAAAGTTTTCAATTGGCATCAATTCACATCCTGTGCTGGTCGTGCGCTTCGCTTACTGCTCGCACATGCATCCTTTGCTGGTCGTGCGCTTCGCTAACTGTTCGCACATGCATCCTAACTGCTCGCACATGCATCCTTAATACTAAAATTGTATTTCTTTGAGATGCAACTGTCAATAGAAAAAAATCCAGAGAAAAAATCATGAAATGTTTTTATTGCGTGTTATATTCTTAATCATAATGAAGGAAAACATGATTAAGTTCACAATAAAGGGGATAGCACTTGATGAAGAAACCCAGATGCCGATTGTTATTCTACAAAGTTCAGAAACATCCAGAATTATCCCTCTATGGATAGGGCCCTTTGAAGCCAGTGCAATAATTATCGAGATTGAAGGAGTAAGACCTCCCAGACCTTTGACGCATGATCTCCTTTCTGAGTTTTTTTCAAAACATCATTACAAACTTAAATATATTTATATATATGACTTTATCAACGACAGCCATATAGCAAAGATAGTGTATAGAAAAGGATTCAGAACTTTTTCTCTGGAGATAAGGCCCAGTGACGGACTGGCTCTGGCCCTGAGGCTGAATGCACCAATTTATGTTTCAGGAAAAGTAGCCGGAGCAGCTTATTCTGATCCTGAACTTTTGAATAAAGCCGGAGGCTATCAATCAGAGATGCTCTATTTTAATAGTGAAAATATTGATGCACATATAATGTAAATCGTAGAAACAAAATATGCTGTGTTTCTACAGTGATTGCCTATCTCCCTTTTCTAATCTATAATGCGGACTTATGAAAAGATATATTTTTGTTACAGGTGGAGTTTGTTCAAGTTTAGGAAAGGGAATAACAGCTACATCTATTGGCAATCTTCTTGAAAATCGTGGATTGAAAATAAGAATGATAAAAATAGATCCCTACCTCAATGTAGATGCTGGAACAATGAGTCCTTATCAGCATGGTGAAGTTTACGTAACAGATGACGGAACTGAAACTGATCTCGATCTGGGAAACTATGCCAGATTTACAAAATCTCCTTTATGTAAACTAAACTCTATTACTACCGGACAAATCTATCAGGAAGTTATTAAAAAAGAAAGAGAAGGAAGATATTTAGGAAGAACAGTACAGGTTATACCGCATATTACAGATGAAATAAAAAAGAGAATCTTTCTTGCCAGTGATGGAGATGATGTTGACGTCTCTATAATTGAAGTAGGAGGAACAGTAGGCGATATAGAATCTATACCATTTCTTGAAGCTGCCCGGCAATTCATTCATGACCTTGGGAAAAAAAATGTACTTTTTGTTCATCTGACATTAATACCGGAAGTTGCAGGTGGAGAATTAAAAACAAAACCAACCCAGCATTCGGTTAATAAACTTAGGGAAATCGGGATACAACCAGACATTCTGGTTTGCAGATCACCGGAATTCCTTGAAAAAGAGATGGTCAGCAAGATATCACTTTTTACAAACGTGGAGGAAAATTCAATAATTTCAGCTTATGATGTAAAAACTTCCGTATATGAAGTACCATTAATTTTTCATGATCAAAATCTTGACAGTATAATACTTGAGAAACTCAATCTTAAAAGTTCCAGGGCTGATCTTAAGGAATGGTCATCCTTGATTAAAGTTATAAAAAGTACAGAGCATACTACAAACATTGCAATAGTAGGCAAGTATATTAATCTAAATGACACTTATAAATCTATATATGAATCAATTACTCATGGTGGTATAGCAAACCGCACAAAGATAAATCTTATAAAAATAGATGCAGAAAAGCTTGAAACCAGTGATAATCCGGGGAACTTTTTTAAAGATGTAGATGGCATATTAATTCCAGGTGGTTTTGGCCAGCGTGGAATAAACGGGATGATAAAGGCTGTACAGTTTGCAAGGGAAAACAGAATTCCATGTTTTGGTATTTGTCTTGGAATGCAGATTATGGTCATTGAATATTCAAGAAATGTTCTTGGTTTGAAATCTGCCAACAGCACTGAATTTTCACCTGAAACAGACTACCCGGTTATAAGTCTACTCGAAGAACAACAGGGATTGTGTACAATGGGTGGGACTATGCGTTTAGGGAAAAGCCAGTCCATTCTGGTTCAGGGAACACATATTAATAAAATTTATGACAGGAAAGAAATATGGGAACGGCACCGGCACAGATATGAAGTATCCGGTGACTACATAGAAAAGCTGCAAAATGCAGGACTTATTATGGGAGCCTATACACCGGATGATAATTTAGTTGAATCTGTTGAATGGAGTGATCATCCCTGGAGTATAGGGGTTCAGTATCACCCTGAATTCATATCAACCCCCATTAATCCTCATCCGCTTTTTATTGATTTTATTAAAGCAGGTATGGAGTATGCTGAAAATCAGCATAGCTCAAATAGTTTAGACAGTTAACGTGTCTACTGTTTTTCTGATATATCCAGTCAGAAACTCTGATGGAAACACATAGGCTGCTTCTTCATCTGTTACCCTGAAATCAGGGTTGTGGAATTTTCCGTTTACTCCAGGAAGTCCCGGCATAACTGTAGGTTTCATTTGTGATATATTTCCAACATCTGATGAAGCTGAAGAGTACTGTTCCTCAATAAATTCAACATCCATCTCTGAAATTAAAGCAACAGGTTTTGTTTTATAATTACCGTCTATAGTCGCTATAAATCCGGGGATATCCTTAAATTCCTCAACTGCAAAGCCCAGATCTTTAAATTTAGTACTTAATATTTTATGGGTGTTTACTTCGAAAAAACCAGGTTCTGCATTTTCCCATAATTGTCTGCCCAGTGATATTAATTCTTCCATTTTGTGCCTCATTACATTAAAATAACATAGATTGATGAAATTTACCTGCAAATTCTCTCGACAATCTTATAATTTAGTTTATTATATCTGTAACATTTAAAGGTTAAAATTATAACAATTCTATAGTACGAGAGGAACATTTATGAAAAACATATTTATAGATTCAGATTGCGGAATAGATGATGCAACAGCAATTATGATTGCACTGGCCAGCCCTGATGTAAAAATTCTTGGTATTAGTGCTGTTGCCGGTAATGCCGGCATTGATCAGGTTGTAAATAATATAACAGGTATTCTTTCATATTTTGGAAGAGAGGATATCCCTGTGTACAAGGGAGCAAGTACTTCCCTCCTGGGGATGCGGATTCATGCTGAAGGGGTTCATGGTTCCAATGGGCTTGGAGATGTTGAGTTACCGGAGAATTCAAAATCTATAGAGTCGATAATGGCCCCTGACGGGCTTTATAAGGCAGCAAAA
>JAUVLL010000260.1 GCA_030600745.1 Spirochaetaceae bacterium
GCCGGCAGGACTGTCTGGTGCAATATTTCCTGCAGGGGAAATATGGTCTGTAGTTGTGCTGTCCGGAAATATTGCAAGGCATCTTGCATTATCAACATCACTAATCTTCTCTTTTTGTGAATTATCCATAAAGGAATCAAAAAACGGAGGTTTCCTTATATAGGTACTCATCGTTTCCCAGTCATACAGGTCGCCATGGGGGTACTCAAGATTCTGCCACTCATCAGTCCCTGTAAATACATCTTTATAGCGGTCCTTAAACATCTCCGGTGTTATGCAGCTGCTTATTGCCTCTTTAATTTCCAGTTCTGATGGCCAGAGGTCTTTTAGATAGACATTTTTACCGTTTAAATCTTTTCCAACAGGGTCCTGTGTTAAATCAGTCCGGATCGATCCGGTAAGAGCATGAAGTACTACCAGTGGAGGAGATGCCAAAAAGCTTGCTTTGGATTCAGGGCTGACCCGTCCTTCAAAATTCCTGTTACTGGAAAGAACATTTGCTGTAACCAGCTTTCCGGTGATTATTGCTTCCTTAACTGGTGGAGGCAGCGGGCCTGAGTTACCGATACATGTTGCACATCCATAACCAATTAAATTAAATCCAAGATCATTCAGATACTTCATTAACCCCGCTGCTTCCAGATAGGATGTAACTACCTGACTGCCCGGAGCGAAGGACGTTTTTACCCAGGCCTTTGTTTTCAGCCCCATTTCGACAGCTTTTTTTGCAATAAGTCCGGCAGCAATAAGCACTGCCGGATTAGAAGTGTTTGTGCAGCTGGTAATTGATGCAATAACCACATCCCCATGGTGGAGATCATGATCAATATCTTTAATATAAGTACTTTCATTAATATCCTCTACATCGTAGATCTCTTTTAAAGCCTTGTCGAATTCTTTAGAGACATCACCTAATAATACAAGATCCTGGGGGCGTCCCGGTCCGGCCATTGCAGGCATAATTGTAGAGATATCAAGTTCCAGAATATGGTTGTAGCCTGCAGGGTTCCTGTCATCTCTCCATAAACCCTGTGCCATTGCATATCCTTTAACAAGTTCTATTTGATCTTTATCTCTTCCTGAGAGTTTCAGATAATTTAACAATTCATTATCTATTGGGAAAAAACCGCAGGTTGCCCCGTACTCAGGCGCCATATTACTAATTGTTGCCCTGTCTGCAAGACTAAGATTGTCCAGACCGGAACCAAAAAACTCAACAAAACAACCGACTACCCCATATTCTCTTAAGATCTGAACTATCTTGAGTACAAGATCTGTGGCAGTTATACCGGGGTTGAGTTTACCCTTAAGGTGTATGCCGATAACATCGGGTATAAGCATGGTAAGGGGCTGCCCCAGCATGGCTGCTTCCGCCTCTATACCTCCGACACCCCAGCCCAAAACACCAAGGCCATTGACCATTGTTGTGTGACTGTCTGTTCCGACAACCGTATCCGGAAATACTAAAGGAGAATCGCTGTCATCATTTTTAACTGTAACGACAGAAGCCAGATATTCAAGGTTAACCTGGTGAATTATTCCTGTTCCCGGGGGAACAACCCTGAAATTATCAAATGCCTGCTGACCCCATCTAAAAAACCGGTATCTTTCCTGATTTCGCTCAAATTCAAGTTCAACATTTTTTTGGAAGGCATCGGATGTGCCGAAGTAGTCAACCATAACTGAATGATCGATTATCATATCGACCGGAATCATGGGATTGATCTTCGATGAGTCACCTCCGGCATCACTTATGGCCTCTCTCATGGCTGCAAGATCTGCAATAGCAGCACCGCCTGTAAGATCCTGCATTATAACCCTTGTGGGGTGGAATGAAATATCTGCTCCTGTATTTTTTTCAGAGGGATCCCAGTTTGCCAGAGCTGACAATTCTTTTTCACTTATATATTCTTTATCTGAATTTCTTAATAGATTTTCAAGGAGTACTTTAAGGGAGAAAGGAAGAGGGTCAATATCAAAACCATTTGCCTTTGCATACTCTGTAATGCTGTAATAATTATATGTTTTGTTTCCGACTTTAAGAATAGAGGTGTTCATATTGACTCCCTGGGAAAATTGATAAGCTATTTTAAACAATTAGATTGTTTGAGTCCATATTATTGTTCAAATAATTCTTGATACCTTTCTCTTCTCTAATCAAGGAAATCCAAAAATCATAGTCCTATTTTGGCGTGACCTGTCGTGCCCATTCGGTTGAACTTTTCTATATCTACAGAAGTTTCAGAATATTTTCTTTGTCCTTAGCAAGTACCACTGCATCCAGTGCAGCATCCAGTTTATTAAATTCATTTATAGAAATGATATGTTTCTTTTCATCGACCGAAAGACTGTATTTTAATTCAAGTTGGCGTATAAGTACATTATGCTTGTCTTCAAGTTCTCCTCTTTCTATACCTTCTTCCAGGCCTTGTTTCCTGGCCATATGAAGAAAGTGTTTTCTATCATTTTCAGCTTTTTCCCGGGAAAGTGCATATCGTCGTAATTTATCATTATTATTAAAAGCTTTGTACATTTCATGTGCCGATTTTAGGTCTTCATCGTTTTCCAGTAATATTTTTAACATTTCCTTATCCTGCCCTTCTGCCTTTAAATATAACAACCAGCTGATCATTTTACTACTCATTTTTGCATCTTTTATCTTTGGTATTTCAAGAAAATGAATAATCAGCTGATCTGTGAGTATATATTCCCGTTCTCTCCCCTCTGCTATAACAAAAAAATTATGGTAACCAGATAATTCCGGGAAAAGTGTAAAATCGAGTATGTTTATTCCAATTGTAGGAAGTAAACTGTCGTAAAGGTCACCTTCTCTACTCTGAGATGTATAAAGTTTAGCCCAATAGTACAAAGCTCTGTTCCTGAAATGTGTGTTACCGGATGACTGCACTTCAATATTGTATAGTTTATGATTTTCGTCTTCCACCTCTATATCAAGTACGGATAACTTGTCATCGGCAAATTCCTGATAGTTAAATGGATTTTTTTGAACAACTTTTGTAATTACAGGAAAATCTGAATCTGTTAAGACTGCATTTATAAAGGAAATAACAAGATGGTCACTTTCTTTGGTATCCAGACCAAACAGATATTTTATGAAAATATCGGATGTTGCTTTTACATATGCTTTTTTCTCTTTCATTTTTTTATTACCCCATAGTTCTTAGTACAGGGTAAATTGTATTTCTGCTTCAGAGATATGAGAGATTTTTATTAATTTTAAAAGATCGGGTTCTTTATCAGACCTGAAACAGATTTACGAAAAGCTATAAACGGTTTAACAATTTTTGTATAGAACGAAATGAAATATGATGTATTTTCTAAAAGTCTCTTTCTGTTCTGTAACAGGCAGCGAAAATTATTGAAAAAGCGTACTGAGATAAAACAGGATTTTGTTTGTGGCAGAAACGTTTGGAAAAGTATGCTTTTTGAGATGGGGTTAATATAGGTTCCTTACTCGTTCCTACTCTCCTGGTGCCGGCTCCGGATCTTCTATAAATCAATCCCTTTTCCCTGTTCCTGTAACAGGACCGCCTGTCATAGTACCTTAACTCATTTATAAGGCTCTAATCCTCTATAAAACATACATACACGGTAAATTATTCAATTCTGGAAGGGTTCACAGGTTCCATACTGCAGGTTAAATTGTCTACTGTATTTCTACTATGTATTATTGTTTCTTGTATCCATTTAATTTTATTATCTTTTTCGGTTTACTCTTAAATATTTATTTTAAAATGTACCTGTAAACGGGTTTAAGGGTTCCTTACTGTACCAGATCAAATACAGGGTACCTTTGCCCAAGAGCAAACCTCAAATATCTCTAATCCTTATCAGCTCCCTGTAATGCAGGCTAAATTGTATCTATGGTTCTACTATTGGGAATAACTTTTTTTATCCAGAATACTTTTATTTTTTTAGTCGGTGTTACTTTTATAAACCTTCGGCTTCTGCTTGCTCTTTGAGATCCAAAAGCTCTACACTTCTATAACGAATCAAATGATAAAATTTCATACCTCCGTCACCAGTAAGAACATGTTCAATTTCTGTTTTGTTTGTTATCCAGAATGTAAAGAAGTTTAAATCTTCTAAGGCAAGCGCTAAACCCCAATCAGATTTATTATTCTTCAACGTCTCATCCAACCATTTAATTTCTTTTACGATGGGTTCACCATATATTTTTTGCAATAAAGCCTCAAATTTTTCAAAAGAATTGATATAAATATTCCCAGAAGCAGGTAAATTCTCCTCAATAGAGTACGCAGAAGCTACCAATTTATCCTGAACAAAATAATAAAATAAAACTACATCCTGAAGCGAAATAACTGTAGAATATCTGATAGAACCAATAGACCCAGATAAATCGGAGGATTCAAAAGAAGCAGTTTCATTGCTACGAACATAGTCCGGTGAATCCCCCCAATTTACTTTTCTAAAATCAGGTTCGGAAAACAACAAAGTAGGAATACTTATAAGAATGAAAACAATAAAAATCTTTTTCATAAAACTTTCTCCCTTATTACTTTTTATCAGAATAATTATAATATAGCACATAATCAGAATTTTGTATAAATATTATTATTCCCAAATAGTCATATTGATTCTTGTTTACTCCGTATTTTCTCAATTTTTTTCGATCCATTCCCTTTACCCCATCTTCCCAATATGCACAATCTAAAAATTACTTATTGATTGATATTCCGGTATTATATACATATCTATGATTTAAAGAATCACTTTTTAGCCAATGCGTTAAGGACATGCAGGGCGCGTAGCGGTCCGGGTTTCCCGGACGGAACCCCGGAATGGCCTGACCCTGTGTATGGGCGCAATTTATTGTGCCCGTATACAGGGTAACGCCCAAAAAAAATAGAGTTCAAATATCAGATTGGTTATGACGGAACCACAAATATCCCTTACCAAATAAAAATACCGACCCGGAACAATACGGATCGGTTTAATAAAATTATTAGCAGGGACAGGACTCGAACCTGTGACCTCC
>JAUVLL010000250.1 GCA_030600745.1 Spirochaetaceae bacterium
AAGGGTATCCATATTTATAACAGTAAGATCAGAATCATAATAATGAATACCATTCCCGCTGAATACAGAGTTCAGCACCGTTGGAGAAGCATTATTGTCCTCTTTTATCCCGTAATATTTGTTTCCTGAAAACTCGGAATCTCTTACAGAAATACCTGATATTAAGAGATGCAGACCTGTTATGTTATCTATAAACAGACAACTGACAATTTCATCAAGAACTGCAGAAGATGTAACAGTTAAACCTCTGCGTGCACCAGCTATTTCAATCCCCTCAAAATTTCCAGTTCCTTTAAGAAGTATGCCATTCCAGCTTACTGCTGAACCTTCAAACAGCTGATAATTGGCATTACCTTCATGAATCAAAAAGGCTCCGTTTCCTATAATAAGCTCGGCAGGTTCGGAAACTGTACCTGAAACTCCACCCTTACATACTATTACTGTATTAGGAGCAATAGTTAACGTAATCCCTAACGGTACTATTACCGGTCCGGTTATATTATGTGTTCCGCTCCAGACCTCATCCACATAAAGAGTACCTTCCTGAGTATTATTAACATCTACAGTTGAAACATAGGCTTCAGATTGTCCAAGACTGTCTTCAACAAAACATTCCAATTCGTATTCTGTTACCGATAACCTGGGATCGGAATGAAAAAGAGTAGTCTCTACTATCTCTTCAGGAATAACCGGAAGAATCACAGCTTCAAAACCATCCCGGCTAAGGGTATACCTGATCATATTAATACCATCCTGATCTGTAAGGTCCCAATCGAATGCAGAAAGCGTAAATGGGCGGCCTGGATTTACAACTATGCTCTCCGGAAGAGATATCTGAGGAGGTGCATTGTACCGTATAGACTGCTGCACAGCTTCAGTGTTTTTATTTCCAACAAGATCTTCAACATTAACTTCTACTAAATATATGCCCCAGTTTTCATCTTCAGGTGTAAAAGTAATATTCACTGCTCCGCTTACTCCATTTATCCCATTTATAAGCTTCTTTTCTGTTATAAATAAATTGTTATCAGGGTTATACACTTTTACTTCTACTATAACTGCTTCACTTAATAAGTCGGTAGTATTAATTTCCAGTTCAACAGAACCATTTATCACAGGCCTGGATAACAGTGCATCCGTTCCTACCTGCCCTGGATCCACTATTGAAACAACAGCCTCAGGAGCAGAAAAATCTGCAACAATCTCAGAAGTACTGAACCAGTCTGAATCAACTCCAGCCCTATTTCTTAATGAGATAAATACCTTATAACGTTTACTGTTTTCAAATACTGTACCCTTAAATGTTAATCCTACTTCTCTAAGAATTGTTGTTGCAGTATCAAGGGTCTTAAAAGGTAACTGCTCTGGAATCTGCGGATCGGAACCTTCCAGTATTTCTCCAATAAACCAGCGATATCCCAAAATACCGCTTTCCCCATCCTGTGCATCTATTTCAACTCCATCAACAGCCGTTGCTCTGGTTAAATATCTCGTTTCAAAAACAAACTCTTCTCCATCAAATATAATAGTATTCTGTGGTACTTCAACTACTATCTCAGTTGGTGCTGTACGATCTACTAAACTCCAGTCACTCATAACTATGGAGCTCCAATTGCCAAATCGATCACAGGCTGCCGCCTCAACAAGAAGGCGGTCTTTATCATTTACATTTTCTCCACCAGTTAAATCGGTGAACATATGTGTTTCCTCAATTATCTTAATAACTTCATTTTTTGTAATCCAACCGTCGGTTACAAGTCCCGGATATCCCAATAGACTAATTCGGTATTGCCATTCATCTATATAACTAATTGCATCTGTGGTATCAAAACCAAACCAAATAGAATCAGAAATAAAGGGGCTTACATCCAGGTTAGTAATAATCGGTGCTGAAGTATCAACAATTACTGTTAAACCGGCACTTGTTGTTAAATCAAGTATATTGGTTCCAGTAATGGATAACTGGTAAACACCTTCACTTACTACTGCTGTATTCCAGGCTTTACTGCTGCCGTCCAGGATCTCTTCTGCAACTACTATTCCGTCTTTTTTCAAATTAATATCATAACTTATGTTGCTCAGCTCCGAGATAGATGTAGACCATATGAAGTATAAATTACCATCCCTGTATTCACCAGTCAGATCAGTTATTCCGGATTGTTCCGGTTTATATAAAATCCCCTGACTGTAGAATGGCAGAGAGCTGTTCCCTGCACTGTCATTAACAAAAAACTCATACCATATTTTTTCATTAGCTATAACAGTTCCTGATTCTATTGAAATAACAAATTCATCCAATTCATTGTTATTCAGAGACAAGTCCTCAGAGCTGTTCCATTCTCCACCTATAAATTCACCACGACGATATTGGATCTCTGTTACTATACTTGTTTGATCAAAGCTTTGGATTTCAACTGGTAAATCAAGAGAATCAGAATAACTCTTGTTATCATTTACATCTATTCTTGCAATATATGGTTTTGTCGAATCTATTATTATTCCGTTACTATAGACAATATTATGAATTCCAGCTTTATTTATTACTTTTACAGCTAAGACTGCAGTTTGTCCCTCTTCAGGAACATCCGGTAATGCAATTTCTATTTTAGGATTGATATCCAGATAATTTTCGAATTGAATCCAGCTGTCTTCAGATAAACCATCATTTCCATTTAATACCTGGTATAAAACATTATCAATTCCACTTTCCAAATCAGAAACGGAAGAATCAAGAATAAAACTCAGAGCATCGTATTCAGGATTGATATAGTCACCAGGATCTATTATACCACCAAGAAGAGGTGGAGTATCATCGAAGATGACAACTCCTCCGGATACTTCACTTATATTTCCGGCATAATCCTGTACTATCATAGATATTGCAATATGGTCTCCAGTCTCCAGAGAAACTCCAACTGGAAAGTCAATTTTTCTGTCCTCACCAATTTTTTCTGCCTGCAGTATTACTTTTCCAAGAACTTCTGTAGAAAAATATTCAACACCTTCATAATTTTCAGTAATAAAATCACCCTGGGAATCTCTTTGATAACGTTCGAATTTGATCTCTAAATTAGATAAACCATTATTGTCATCTACATTCCAATCCAGGTTAGCAGATAAATCTGTACTGAACGGTTCTGCATTAAAAACACTAATTATCGGGGAGCTGGTATCAATTATTGTACCCAGACTGCTCGCTGATTCAACCCAGTACCCGTCTTTACATTGAGCTTCAACCTCAAATCCGTACCGATGACCATCTGTAAGAGCCTCAGTAAAATGGATTGTCAAAAGACTGTCTGTACCTTCCTTCCATGGACTAATTGCATTGCTAAGTCCGTCAATAAACTCTACAGCACGATAGCGGTATATACTAACTTCCTTACTCCCGAAATAATCTGCTTTTGCACTTAAACGGCTATTATTATTCGAATACAGAGCTGAATCTGTAACTGTAAGATAATTATCATCTGTAATAATATTTAACTCATATTGAACAGAATAATCAGAAATATTCCCACAAATATCTCTTGCTCTTAATTTAACTACATATCTGCCAGGATCTATTTCCGGAAGGGATAATATATATTCATCCATGATACCGGATACTTTCAATTCTCCATCAATATTTCCTTCCAAAAGGCTTGATAATGCCGGTTCCTGTTCTCCAATCAATCCTGCCCAAAGTTCATACCCGGTTATAGGATTCAGATCCTCAGCTGATAAACTGAGAGCGATCTTCTGTCCCGGATAAAGATTATCAAGGGAAACAGGAGTTTGAATGCTAAATTCAGGTGAAAGAGTATCGAGTATGAAGCTTATTTCTTCCGATGTGCCAATATTCCCGGCCTTATCATTTAAGCTGAGTTTAAGAGAATATAAACCATCTGCCTGTACACTTTCTATTAATTCCTCAAGGGTGCCCTGATATTCCAAATCATCAAAGACAAGAAACCATTCTTCGTAATCTCCTGGATTGGTCTCAATTGCCTGAACATCCAGAGAAGTGAGCTTTGAAGAAGTACTTAGATATTTTATTCCATTGTATTTATCAAATACACTATCTCCGGACACCAACACTTCCGGGGGAAGCATATCTAAAATGATAGAAGTGGGAATTTCAAACAGGACAGATACATTTCCTGCGTAATCAATAGCTTTAAGACTTAGAGACAATTCACTTTCACTGTCTGTTACAGAAAGATCCAAAGCCGTATATTCAGAGATTGTTCCACTATTTTCAAGGAAACCGTCGTTACTTTCAAAGAAAAATCTTCTCTCAGAGATCTTCTCCCCATCCTGTTGTATCTCTACAACAGCTTCTTTTATACCAGTAACTCCATCAGTCCAATTAAAGGTGACAGGAATCTGAGGAGAAGCCGTATAATAAACAGTTTCGCTAAAATCGGTAACTGATCCATCACTGATTATTGGAACCGTACTATCAACAACAAAATCAAGCTCTGTAAACTCCTGCTCATTACCAAGGTTATCTTCTGCAGTTATTACTACTCTGTAGCCATCACTCTCAGGAAGAGAAAAATGATTTACATCATGAAGGGATTCCTCCATGTATATTGTCTCTTCGCCTAAAGTATCCAGGGAATATACAACTAGTGTTGCAGAAGCAAAACCTGAAAGAGAATCTTCCAAAGAAGTACTAAAACCGTCATGGGATATTAAATATCCTTCCTCAAGGTCAGGTGTAAACGTTATATCTGGGGCAGCTTCATCATAAATAAAGTCTTCCAGAGAATATCGCTGTTCTTCTCCATAATAAACCTGATCAGCTCTGATCCAAACATCTCGATATTCAAACACCAATCCTAATTCACTTCCCTCTACATACCCATAGCTATTTTTTATCTCTTCCATAACAGCAGAAAAGTCCAGATAAAGGCCTATTTCATCTATTGTTGTATACTCGGTAACGACTGATGAAAAATCATCTTTAAGAATTATTCGACCTTCCAACCGGTCTCCATCTATATCTGTTCCTGCTGCAGCTAAACTTGAAAAAGGACCTAAGTAGTATAATTCTCCTGTAGAGTATCTGTTCTGATAAGTTATTTGCTCCTGGGTAATCTCAGGAGAAATATTTTTCACTTCTCTTATAAAATTTATACTCTCTGCATCCGAAGATTC
>JAUVLL010000073.1 GCA_030600745.1 Spirochaetaceae bacterium
ATTATTAACATTATAGAGGTAAAACCATGAATAAAAAAGCTATTTTTATATTTTTTTTATGTTTTTTTTCAATTATTCCAATTTCTTATCTAATTTCAGATCAAAGAGCAGAGAATATCGAAATTTATCTTGTTTTGGATAAATCTTTATCTATGGTTGAAGAGATAGAATCAGTAAAGGAGTATGTTGTTGAACATATTCTTGAGAAAATAGTTGTTTTAGGAGATTATTTCCTGTTAATCCCATTTTACGGCAACACCGATAGTTCTTTTAATGGATATATTTCATCTGGAAAAGAACTTAAAGAACTTAAAACTGATGTACAAAATCTGCATGCTGATGGACGATTCACAGATATTGGGAATGCGCTGGATTATTTAAGGTTCAATATTAAATCAGAAAACAAATCATCCAGAAAATATATGCTTCTAATAACCGATGGCAAACAGGAAGCACCTCCTGACAGCCCTTTCTACTCACCTGATGGAAGTTTTAACCATGAATTCCTGGAAAACACTAAAGAAATCCAAAAATCAGGATGGAAAATTATAGTTCTTGGAATTGGTACAAAATCGGCGGCTAAAGAGATCGCACAGGAACTCTCTGCAGGTTATTCAGTAGTATCTGAGAGTGCAGACAGCCAGGGAATTAGTGAAAGTATTGATAATTTCCTTGGAAGAATGGATCTAACACTTTTCCCTGACAAAATTAAGCTGGATAAAACAGGAAATGCTGTACTTGAATTAGAAATTACAAGCACTAATTATAATAAAACACAGGTTATAAAGATTCCCGAAATTAAATTAATATCCGGTAACCAGCAAAGTGTAAATATTCTATCAAATACTTTTGAATTTCAGGTTGATCCTGGAAAAGTGTCAAAAATTGATATCCCCGTGCTCTTTCCGGTTAAGGAAAACGATTATGAGTCTGAAGTAGTCTTTATCTTTGGAGATAAAAATTCATTCACACCTGCAGTTCACCATATTGAAGTGACAATGAATAAAGGAATCCCTTATTTTATATACTATTTAATAATTGCTATCGTAGTAATCATCATAATTTTCTATTCTTTTAGAATAATTCAGCGCAAAAAATTGGAGGATGAAGAAACAAAAGATGGAGCTGTATAATAATAAATTAAGGTATATCACTGATTATATACTGAATAATGACAATTTTATTATTACTGCTCATGAAACTCCGGATGGTGACGCAATAGGAAGTGAAAGTGCAATGTACAGTGCGCTGAAATCTCTTGGCAAGAATGTTAAAGTTTTAAATGCCGATTCAATGGCAGAACGATATACTTTTCTTGACTATGACAATTCTTTTCAGATCCTTCAGGATAACTATACAATACCTAAAGATATTGAAAAATATACCCTTATTATTCTCGATACTAATGATATATACAATATCGGCGGAGTTAATGAAAAAATTTTGAGTAAAACAAAGCATCATATTATTATTGACCACCACGAATCTTTTGAAAAAACTACTGATAACGTTCTTATCATGAGTAATGCATCCTCCACATGCGAAATACTTTATGATTTGTTTGATTTTTTCAGTTTTGAAATTGATTTTAATGTTGCCCAGGCTCTATTTGTCGGGATTGTTTATGATACCGGATCCTTTATATATCCTAAAACTACAGCAAAAACATTCAGGATAGCATATAAGCTTGTAAGTAAAGGTGTTTTACCAAATGATATATACAGCAGGATATACGAAAGCAATTCTGTTTCTGCCCTTAAATTGCAGTCAAAGGTTTCTTCAACTTTAAAACTATACTATGATCAACATGTAGCTGTCCAAATAATGCTAAAAGAAACCATAAAAGAATGCGAAGCTTTGTATGAAGAAGCAGATGCTATAATTAATACACCCTTAAAAAGTAAAACAATTAAGGTATCAATCTTTTTCAAGGAGAACTCTGCGGGAGTACTTAGATGTTCTATGAGATCCAAAGGCAGTATAGATGTTGCTGCTATAGCGCAAATTTTTAATGGAGGCGGTCACAGAACTGCCGCCGGGTTTAAAAGCAGGTATCCTCTTGAAGAAATAAAGGGAAAAGTGTTAAAAATGCTAGAAGTGTATTTTAATTGAGGTGATGCTGTGAAGCACTTTCTAATTTTTCTTATTTTACTTTTAGTGTTAACAGGATGCCGGCAGGATTCTCCAAAAGATATAACAAAACCAGTGGAAATCAATCCTGTTTATAATACCAATATAACCCAAAATGAAGTAACAAAGAATACTGTTAATACGACTGACAATGAGAATATTCCAAAAGTAACTGTCAACCCGGATTATTTTCTTATAGATTTAATTGATACCAATCTTGATTTAGATACCGATGATGAACAAATCCTGATAGTTAAGGATAATTCATTTACCGGATCACCTGTGAAAGTGCTGGTAGCAGATTTTGATTATATTATGAACTCCTATTCTATTTCATGGGAAGCAGAAACAAGTTGTGATAACAGTCGTTCTTTTTTACTTACTCTGACAGATATAACCGGTGATCATAACCTGGAAATAGTCTGTTCAGGAACAGACCTTGATGGAAAGGAAACCCTGAATATCTATAGAAGAACACATTCCAGGGGGGGTCTTCTATTAAATTTTTCTGAAATAATAAAATTAAAAGTTGATGGAAATATTGAGATAAAGGAAGAAAAACGTACTCAGGCATATCAATCAGGAATCAGTGGAGGTATAAGCTTTCCAATTATTGTTACAAAAACAGATCCGCTTTCAGATAATATTCTTGATCTTATACAAAAGACTTACTTTTGGAGAAACCAGGATGCTCTATACAAGCTTATAAGTGAAGAGAAGATTCCCGGTGATGAAATAGAAAACATTAAACTTAGAGAACTTTATAGAAGCGGAAGAGAGTATTTTAAAAGTTTTCTAAATGGACCATGGATGTTATCTTCTTCAGACAGTAGTCTTGCATATAATAAACCTTTTGTCTTTTTTGATCCTGAAAATGAACAAATCGTATTTTCCGATAATGATTTTCAGGAAATTTATATTTGGAAGACTTCAAGTAAAACTCTTTCAAATACCCTGCAGATTACATGCACGAATGATCTCGTTCCATTTCTTGATGTTTCTTTGTCAGTTCGGATACTGGACCTGAATAATATAAGTATCCGTTTTAAAGATAACAGTGTTCATAATAATAGAAATACGGAGAGCCAGGTTTGGACGGGAAGTTATTTTAAGCTTAGTCTAGATACACAAAGAGATTTAATAAGAGATTTTCGCTCAAACTCATCAGAATCTATTATACCACTGCTATCAGGTTATTACAGGAGTGATACAGGGGATGAAATATTTTTTGATACTCCGGATTATACTCTTAAAACCGGTAAAAATACAATAAATGGAGGATTTTATCTTTTTGATAATGGTATAAAAATCGCAGAATTCATGATTTTAAATGAGAATAATCTGGTTAAGCAAACACTAAGTTACAAATATGACTATTTTGAAGAGATTAATGAAACTGAAATAATTAGAACAATTATTCTTATACCTGGGGATTTGACAATCACAGGATTTATACCAAATGGAGAACATTTTGTCCGATTTCTTCAAATTGAGCAAATAGAACCTATAGAAACAAATGAATAAGTTCAGTAAACAGGGAAACCTTCAAATCCCTCTTCTTTCAATCTTATTAAAGCATTTGATATCTCATCTCTGGATGAAAAATATAGAAGAACTTTGTAATATTTTATTGTATTTATAATTTGCTCCTCAACTATTGGATTAAATCCCTGTTTCTTAAGATCGATAGAAAGGTAGTGTGCATTTTCCGGATCTCTAAATGATCCTGTTTGTATCATATAATTGTGAATTATTTCTTCCCTGGAACTATTCAAATTATCGGCAAGTTTTTCATATAATTTCTGATCCTTTAAACCACCATTATTTAACAATGCAAAAGATGTAATAATATCAGGCAGTTGCGATAATTCATTTCGTATAAGACCTGCTTCCGGGCTTTCTTCAAAGTTATTTACAATTTTTTCTGTTAGTTTACCCATTATGACTGTTTTAGTATTAGTTTTCGCAATTATGTACATTAAATATATTGATTCAGGTTTCTCAAGTGGTGAAAGGCTGAAGTCAATATCATCATCGGAATTCAGGATTTTTAATATTGTAAAAAAAAGCTTACTCCGGGTTGTGATACTTTTATCTGAACTGTTTATTATTATCTCTTCCAGCTGTGCTTCTGCCGACAGGAGTTCACCTTTCAGCAACAATATTTTTGCAGACTCAAGTAACATCCTGTAATCTATCAAATCCAGATTGATCAATGCCGCTTTTTGATAATAGATCTGAGCTTTATGCAAATTAGCAGATAATGCATAGAATTGTGCTAATCGTTCATAGAGATTTTTTCTGTCATCCCTTTCTGAAACAAAATTGATTTGTTTTTCAAGTAATAATGTTATTTTATCAATATTCCCGCTTAATTTTGAAATTTCAAAAAGTACTGATGAAAAATTATCAGAATATCTATTTTCACTTAGCCAATCTTCATATATAAGTAACGCTTCGGCAGTATTACCTTTTTTATAGGCATTTCGTGCTTCATCTATACCGGCAAAACAGGGAAACAAGATAAAAAAGAGTATAAAACCAGTTAAAAATACTTTTACATACACACCCACTAAACAATAGATCCTTTAAACGTATTTCCTCCAAGACTGATTAATTGGACATCCTGGAAGGTTCCTATCAAAGCACTTTTCCCGGGGAAAACCACCATTTCATTTTTTTCGGTTCTTCCAAGCAGCTCCTCACTGTTTTTGCGTGATACAGATTCAACAAGAACTTTAACATCTTCCCCTACTCTATCCATTTTTATTATATTACTTATCTTCCTTTGTATTTTAATAATCTCGTTTAATCTCTTTAGTTTTTCTTTGTCTTCTATACTATCGGCAAAATCAAATGCTTTTGTACCTTCTCTGGGATTATAGTAATAAGTAAATGCATCGTTAAACTTAATTTCCTTCATTAAATCTTTGGTTAATTCCAAATCACCTTGTGTTTCTCCAGGGAAGCCAATTAAAAGATCGGTAGTAATTGAAATATCAGGTATTCTGGTTTTCATTTTTTTTGCCAGAGAAAAAAAATCAGACCGGGTGTATCCCCGGTTCATTCGATCAAGAATTTTATCTGATCCATGTTGTACTGCAAGATGGATATGTTTACATAATCGGTCATTTTCCGCTATAAAATCTATTAGATCTTCAGGGACATCTTTAGGATGTGAACTGATAAATCTTATCCAACCCAAAGATTTTGTTTCATTAAGTATAAGTTTTAATAACCCGGTAAAGTTAATAATAGTATCATTCTTAATATACCGATAGGAATTAACATTTTGTCCAAGAAGAGTAACCTCCTTAACTCCTTTTTGTTCAAGTTCCTTTAATTCACTTATTATTAATTCGGGAGAACGGGAAATTTCACGACCCCTGACAAAAGGGACAATGCAGTACGTACAAAAATTATTACAACCATGCATAATAGGTACCATTGCTTTAAAAGCATTCTCAGCTAAATGAAGTTCTCTGAAGGTATATTCACCGTCTGAAACAAGGTTGTCATTCCATATTTTTTTAGTATCGAGGTACTCAGCTAATCTTTCTTTATCAAAATTACCGATCACCATATCAACAGCAGGAGCTTTTTTTTGTAAATCTTCCTTAAGTCTCTCTGCCATACATCCGGTTATTGCAAGAGTAAAATCATGGGACTCCTTTAAATGTTTGTAGTGGCCTATTCTACCCCATATTCTATTTTCAGCAGTCTGGCGAACAGAACAGGTATTAATAAGTACAAAATCCGCTGTTTCTTCGGATTCTGCTTCTTTCCATCCTTTACTTCTTAAATCATTAATAATTGCATTTGACTCTGCTGTATTCATCTGACAGCCATATGTTTCAATCCAGTAATATTTCAAACCTGATTATCCTCAATAAGAGATCTAATATACCATTTTATAACATTCCAGTCATCTTTACGGGGAAGGAGTATCCAGTACCCCCTGTAGAAATTATCTTCATACTGCTTTGATTTATCTTTAAGTTTATAGATATTTGTATAAGTATTGTACAAAACATTAAAAGTGCTTAATCCCTGCTTCCTGTTCACTTCAGTATCTTTATATTTCATAAAAAGACCAAGCATTTCCATAGCAGAAATATTTGTATCCAGGTAATTCTTCATAGTTTGAAACAGTTTTAAGACTGTACCAAGATCTGTTATATCAAGGCCGGTCATCTTATCTTTTATCCCCTGTATTACCAATTGCTGTCTTGATGTTCTGCCAAAATCAGAACTTGTATGTCGTGATCGTACAATCCTTAAAGATTCAATACCGTTAAGATGGTGCATTCCCTTTTTATAGTACAATGTGCTCCACTCTCCATTATCTCTTACCGTATAAGTAGGATCTATGAGATCTGATTCAAGGTAAATATCAATACCTCCAAGGATGTTAATAAGATCTATAAACGCATACATATCCACAGCAATATATCCGGCAATGGAAAGACCTGTAATATCAGAAAGTATTTCTATAAACTTATCACCGCCATATGATCTGTAATAATCATTAATCTTTCTTTCCTGATAATAAAGATCTCTGGGAATCGCAATAAGTGTCATTTTATCTGTATTACCATCTGCATGAACAAGTATAATCGTATCTGCATTATTCTCATGGGATCCAACTACAACAAATGTTGTATTATTATTATTACTGTACTTATCAACAATTAGAGGTAGATTTTCAGGTATATCCATACGAAGAGACTCATCTGCCTGATCATGATATCCAATATACTTAAGTGACGAGATCATAATATCTTCAGAATCCATCAAATAAATGTCTCCAATTATTTTTTGAACTGCAAATGAACCTATTGGAATATTATCTTTATCAGTAATATCATAATAAAAGTAATCATTGTCTTCTCTGGGGGTTCTTTTGACAGTAATATTATTCTGGGTCAAATATGCTTTAAAGGCTGCATCAGCCAAAATCGACTCAATCTTCAACTTTGATAAATCAACCAGTCTTATCTCATCAGTTCTTTTGTCTGAATCTTCAAGGATTTTTCTTAATGCGGAATAGAATTCTGAGTATTCAGTAAATTTTCTATCAGCTATCAAAAATTTAAGACTTAACTTATCCAAAGATGCTTTAATGGAAAAAGTTAAATCCTTATTTGATATAATGTAGTAATAATATGTATTTTCCTCCTTCAAATCACTTATTTCCAATTTTTCGGAGGTCAAATAATTGTTTAAAGAACGATCAGCAGCAAGTTTTACTAACTGTTTCTTAAGATGATTATATTTTTCATAATGCAGGTCTACAACAGAAAATTCATTATCAATAAATGTAAACATCAAAGAAATGTTTCTATTTATCTCTGAAAGTAACAATGTTTCTTCATGATCCATAATACTTTTAATAGTTACAGCAGGGTTCTTTGAGTCATCTATTCTCAATGTAAAATATATATTGGATGATTTTGTTAATTTATAACTGGATGAACCGGTTTTTGCAGGATCAAGATTTCTTGCAGATAAAAGAGCTTGTATATCATCTGAGTTTATCAGATTATAAAAATCAATCTCCATCCTGGTTTTGTCAGAATGAATAAGGATATAATCAACTGCATTATAAAACGGTAGATTATCATCACTTTTCTGTGATATTTCAATTGCATTATCAGATGCTGATAAAGACAACTTATTTTCAGAAAGAGACAGTAAACGTCTTACTTCATTGGTACTCGAATTTATTAATCTTATATCATCTTCAAAAACCAGATTTTGATTATTATAGTTTTCAATTTCTGTAAAAAGTCTGGTAATTTGTTTATAATGCCTATGTGATACAGTAGAAAACTGAATTGCAATGACAATCATTAAGATGAAGATGATTGTACCCAAAGCAAGTATTATTTTTTTTGATTTTATTTGTATTTTCATTGACAGTGAGAATAACCTTAAAATTGTATTTTTATCAAGTGAAACAGTAAAAAATCAAATCATTTCTACTGTTTCATTTCAATTTTATTTTCTGTTTTTTGCGGAATTTACTGTGTTATACATAAGCATTGTTATTGTCATGGGTCCGACACCACCTGGTACAGGGGTAATTTTAGATGCTTTTTCTAAAGCTGATTTATACTCAACATCACCAACTAACCTGTATCCTCTTTTTTTAGTACTGTCATCTACTCTGTTAACACCAACATCTATAACTACAGCACCATCTTTTATCATATCTGCTGTAATAAATTCAGGTTTTCCTATTGCAGCAATCAGGATATCTGCCCTCCTGGTTATTTCTGCTATATTTTTCGTTCTGGAATGACAAACCGTAACAGTAGCATTCCCTCCTTCAGATTTGGACAATAGTAAATTTGCTACCGGTTTCCCAACAATATTGCTACGACCAACAACAACTACATTGGCACCTTCCACCTTAACATTTGAATAAAGGAGCAGCTTAATAATTCCATGGGGAGTACATGGCAGGAATGTATCCTTTCCCATTATCATCTTTCCTATACTCTGGGGGTGAAATCCGTCAACATCTTTTTCAGGGATAATACGCATAATAACTTTATCTGTATCAATATGTTTAGGTAAAGGAAGCTGTACAAGGATACCGTCAATCTTAGGGTTATTATTCATCGTATCCACAAGAGTTACTAGTTCCTCTTCCGTTGTTTCTTCAGGTAGTTTTATATTTTCAGAATAGATACCAAGATTATCACATGCTTTTTCCTTGGCACTGACATAAGACCGGCTTGCAGGATCCTCTCCTACTAATATGACACCTAAACCCGGGGTAATGCCTGCAGCTTTAAGCTCAAAAACTTCTTTTTTTAAATCTTCTCTAATTTCACTTGCGATCAATTTTCCATCAATAATCTGAGCAGCCATTAATTTCTCCTAAGGATGCATAGGCGAGCAGCCAACTTGTTGGCGACCAGCCTAAGGATGCATAGGCGAGCAGCCAACTTGTTGGCGACCAGCCTAAATATTATTACTTTTATTATAGATTATTAAAGATAATATTAAAAGCCAATAGCTTAAATATTTCAATTAACATTGATAAATATATGTTCAAGTGATAATATCAAACTTATAACAATTACGAGGTGTATACTTGAATAGAAAACTTATTTTTATTGTTTTAATAATTTTGATGTTTACAACTTTTGCATTCACACAGGAGACTGAAGAAAAGTTTCTTGAACCTTACAGCCAGGGAAGCCAGACTTTCTCCATAAATGCAGGTTTATTAATACCGCTTTTCATCATTTTCCCGAATCAGAGTGATACTGTTGTATCTTTTAAAGATCAGCTTTCTCTCGGAGGTACGGGGTCTCTTGAATGGGCAGCCTTTTTAAACAACAGATGGTCTCTCGGTGTGGGGCTTGCCGGTTCTTTTGCTTTTACTCCCCAAAAGAATACACATTCACTTATTCCTATTACAGCCAATCTTACTTATAATTATCCTTTTAGTTCATTTGAAATACCGGTAATATTTGGTGCAGGATTAGCTGTTAACAGAGTTGATGATCAGGTTTATTTTGGATCTATAGCAAAGCTGGGTACCGGAATATTCTATAACGTAAATGCAGAATGGGGCCTTGGATTAAGAACACAGTATTGGATTGTTCCTGAAATCTACTTTGGTCCCAATTCAGAAAATACTGCATATGGTAATTTTCTTGATATCGGCCTTTCCGCAAAATTTCACTTTTAACAGGAACAAACATGAAAAAACATTTTTTATTAATACTGTCTATAATTTCTTTACTGCTTATATCCTGTAATCCTGATGGTCCCGGGATCTTCTACAAAATTTCTGTCGAACCACCCCTTAGTAATTCTTCTCTAAGCGAGAAGAGTATCTATAAAGTTGTTAACGATGGCACGAAGACATACGTTCTTGCAGGTGGAGCAGTTTACAAGGAGTCCGGATCCGACTGGGATAAGATTTCTGCCCCATCAGGGGAGAATCAGGCAGTATCCCTGGAAGAACTGTCAAATACCCTATACTGTGTTTATGCCGATGATAATAATTCGACATTATACAGTGGTGATGGTACTTCATGGACTGCAAACACCTTATTTACAAATATTTCAGGCAGTCTGACGTTAGTTGCATCAAGTAATACTGTTTTTGTTGTAGAAAGAATATCTTCGACACAATATAAAATTCATAATCTTGCACATACAGCAGAAATAGATGTATCTAATTTTGTAAGAGGGGCTGCTTCTGGTGGAGCAACAATTGATTATATAATGGCAAGTCCGGAAATAAATGAATTTTCATCTCCTGAAATTGTTTCATATGATAGTACAGGTCCTACATTTGCTAATATTACTGTAACCGGAGGAGATTTAAAAACTGCAATAACGGCAGAAACTGCATTGGGAAGCATCTATGGTGACGGTGCAGATATCTATATAACAACCAAAACAGGATTTCTTCTAAAAGGTATTAACACAGCTGTAGATTCTGCAATAAACAAAGTAAATACTTCCGATCTCGATAATTTAAAACTTGGAGCTATGGATATTGTTGATATTAGTGGTACAGATTATCTGTTAATTGGTTCTGATGGTGGTTTCTATGAGATGGATCTTTCAACAGAATTAATTGTTACCCCCACATCTGCAACTATTGGATCTACAGAATATCTTTCTGTAG
>JAUVLL010000232.1 GCA_030600745.1 Spirochaetaceae bacterium
AGGTTTTTTTCATGGTGGGGCACTTAAGGATACTTTTGGTGCTACCTATGCGTCTGGAGAGGACAGGGATTACGACACTTTTGGTGAGGACAATGTGCCAATCTATTATTCCTATCATCCATATCCGTATACATATTATCCTGCTGTTGAGTACACTTTGGAAGATGGGACAAGGATGCCCATCGATTATACACAGAACTATATTGGATACAAGTACGGAGAAAACAACATTTCCTTCCTTCTGGACTACGCAAATATCTTACATTCGAGAAGCAGCCGGGAGCTGTCGGTCTATGCTGCTCTGGAGTGGGTGTTAAACGGCTCCAAAAGCCCGGCTAACCCCTGGCATGAATATGATAGATGGACACATATTCCTGATCCTACCCAGTTACTTGACGGTACAGTGGAGCAGATAGTAAGCCTTCGGGCAAGAGTTGACAGGCCGGTAAATATCTTTGGCGTCCCTTTTACGGTATTTGGTGATCTGGAGCTGGGAATAGCCTTCAATGCCATGGGACTTGAACCTGCAGACGAAGATCCTGCATCAGAATTTGTAGAGGCATGGATCTACCGGCCTCAATCTGGAGTGAATGAGCCACTTTACCAATTATCCATTGGCCTTAGTTATCTGTGGCGGCTTAAATAGTTATTTTTTCTGTTAGTTATTTCAGGGTGGTGGTTGTGAAAAAAATCTTATCCATTTTACTGCCGGTAATATTGTTTCTAACAGCATGTAGCGCTTTACCAACAAGTCCGAATGATCCGGTAATCGGATCATTCGGGCAAACAAATAATGACTTAATAAGTTTCATAGATATAATTACAGTTACAAATGCAGCAGCGAATACAAGCCCTGATTCAGAGATCTACTTTGATATTTGCTACAGGGAAAGTGGAACAGACACTCTGGTATCTCTTATGGGTGATTCAAAGAGAATAAACGGTTTTGATGATATTGGGAAAGGCCGGACAAACCGGTTTAGTTTTAAGCCTCAATCGGATAATGTTCGAATTGGACAGTTAGAGAAATTCAGTCTAAAGAATACAGGAAGCGATGGATGGCAATATAACTGTATAGTTGTAATTGTTAATAAGAAGCGTGTCCTGTTTTCTGTTGATGGAATTGATGGCTGGCTGAATAAGGGTAGTTCATATGTTGTTGACAGGAACTTTTCCGGCAATGAACATCTTAAAATCGATACAATTCATAATCCATCTGCAATTAGAGCAGCAATAACTACTCCACAGAATATTTCTGTAATAACAACAACGGCAAATATGATTTCTGCCGATACAGGTGCTGATATTTATATAAAATTTATTGCAGACAGTTCTCTCCCAAATCTGGTATTGCCTGATTACACCTGTGAGCCGACAGCAAACGAATATAGACTGGACACCCCTGGTGACGATCTCAGGGATGGTCGGTCCGATTATTTTTCTCTGCATCCCAAATTGGTACCGGCTTCATTTACAAAAACACAACTTACCTACAGAGCGAATAGTGATGGAGATACAGATGACTGGTGTTTTTCAACTATTCTTGTACTGGCAGGTGGAGCTGTTGTTTATTATAAGGATTTTGCATCAGAACCAATTACAATCAATAATACAATAAAAAATTATCGCTGTTTAGGGGCGACTGGTGGGAAAATCTGGATAGATAAATATCCTGAACCCCCTGGAATAACCAATGGCTTTACAATTGCTATTCTTCCTGACACCCAGGGATATACGGTCCGAGGTAGCCAGGGGATGTATCATACCAATAATTCCGATCTTGGATTTTACAGGCAGATAGAATGGATAGTTGATAATATGTACAGCAGGAATATTAAATATGTTGTACATATGGGAGATCTGATTGAGGGATATGAAAGTGATCTGCTCAAATGGGATTTCGATGCTTATGCTGAACAATGGAGATGTGCCAGAGGAGCTATGGATGTTCTAAGTGAAGTTGGGATCCCATTTGGTTTTCTCCCGGGAAACCATGACGAGGATTCATCAATAAATCCATTTCAGGATTCTTATAAGAACTATTTTCCTATTGAAAATTATTCCAATAAACCTGGATTTGCCGGTAATCTGGATGGTATGACAAGCAATGCCTGGGAAATATCAGTTGGTAATAAACGGTATCTGTTCATCAATGTTGAAGATTTAGAATCTCCGGTTAGTATATTCAATACCAGAGACAGAAGTAATATTCAGAATTGGATGAAGGGTATTTTACCTGATTATAGAGGGGAAGATGATAGGGTAATTCTATCAACCCATTCATTTGCTAAAATTGATGGAAGTTTTTATAATAATGCCCGCGATCTGCTGGAGGGGGTATTAACAGACACCCGTAATGGATTACAGGTAGATAATGGAAATAGAATAGATTTAGTTCTATGCGGTCATCTGGACGGAGTTGTCTATGTTCCCGGGGAAGAAACTACTCTGGCCTCCGGCGTTACAATAGATTACCCACCTGTAATTCTCTCTAATTTTCAGGGTGAATATGAAAATAGTTTTAAAAAGACAACTTATGGGAATGGCTGGATGAGGACCTTTACAATTTTTAATAATGACGCTGAAATCTTAACATTTTCTGTTTTAAACTACAGCAGCCATACAATGGGTAACGACCGAATTAAATCCGGATTTGTACCGGAAAATGGAAAAAGTACAATTCATAATTATGAAAATTTTAATTTTTTCTTTCCTTGAAAATTAACCTGAAATGTGGCATATATTTGAGAGTGATACAAAATAATAATAATTGGAAAACAATAACTCTTCTTTTAACAGGACTGTACTTTCTCCTGGCGGTTTTCCCAATGGCTGCAGGGGATCTTCCATTCAGGAACCTTTCCTCAGAGGAATTGGTTAAACTTCAGCATGGGGAGCGTCTGTTTCGTGTTCTTGACACCTACAAAGATTTTTGTCTTCAGACTGAAGATTCTGAGAGTGAACAAATAAGATCTCTTCTCAAAGAGGTCAAACCAAATTTTCTTGCCGAAATCCTTATGATTATCCCGGTCGATGAAAATCTGGATAATCTTGCTTTTATTCGAAATACATTGATGGATGTTACTCTTTTTGACAATATTCCCTACTATTCGAAGCGCAATGAGAAGTGGTATCCTCTATATGAGGACACTAAGATACTCTCACAAACAACCACTGCTCCCGGTCAGGATACAATCATGGCCTATCAAAAGATGAAACCCTTCAAACCCCATGAAACAAGGTACAAATTCCGTATTCAGGGAGATACATTTTTCTTTGAGAGCAGGAACAGCAATAATATTTATTATAAAAACTTCAAAGCGGTCAGGAAAGGCAATATGATAACTCTTCTTTGGATACGGGATGAGGGTGACAGGCTGATTATTTACGGGATCGGTGGAGCTTCGGCTTTTACATTTTTTGGACTTTTCGGGGAAAGGATGGGTGATTCCTTTATTGGAAGAATGGAAGCTTTTTTCTCCTGGTTTTATGATAATTATATAACCGAAATGATGAAGAAAAGTTAGCAGGAGGAATATGAATCGCAGATTTTTAAAGGTGATTATATTTTTCATTGATTTTCTTATACTCCAGCTTTCGCTTTGTATGACACTTATCCTGCGTTATGGAATCAGTGAATTATTGTTTCAGTGGGGGCGACATTTTTCTATTTTTAGTATGATTTCTATTATTTGGTTTATTGTTTTCTATATTGCGGATCTTTATAACATTACTCAGCCTTTGAACTATAAGTATTTCCTACTTTGTATGACAATAAATATTGGGCTGGCGATTTCATTTTTTTATATTTCCCCTGGTATCTCTATTTCTCCCAAAACCAATCTGGGTCTTGTAGCCGTTTTTTTTGTTGTTCTATTTATATGTTGGAGAAATATTATTGAACATTTTCTTGATCGTATTGGTATACAAAAATTTCTGGTTATCATTGGTGTAGATAAATACTCTCTGGAAATTGCGGAAAAAATTATGTGTAATCATCGCCTGGGGTACACACTTTCCGGATTTGTAGTAGGAGAAAAAGATTCTGTATATAATAAAATTCCGGAATGGCTGAAGAGAAGTTCTGTCTTTCTTATGAGCAGTATGGATGAACTTTCCGACTATCTTGAAAAACAGGAAATCCACTCTATTGTAGTAAGCGAAACATGGTATAAAGATATTCACCAGCATCTATACCGTTTTTTCCCGAAAGGGGTGCGCATGTACCAGCTTACTACTTTTTGGGAGTTGATTGAAGAGACTATCCCTGTGAATGCCACTGATGATCTGTGGTTTCTCCAGAACATGAGTCGCGGCCCTTACTCAGTCTACCATAAGCTTAAACGGTTTTTTGATCTTTTTGTTGCATTGATTTTTTTGCCCCTAATCATGTTTTTTTGTTTGCTGACTGCCTTTCTGGTAATTATTACAAGCAGGGGACCTGTTATTTACAAACAGATTCGTGTTGGTCTTGGTAATAAAAATTTTACAATATACAAATTTCGCAGTATGAGGGTGGATGCAGAAAAGAATGGAGCTGTATGGGCCAGTACAAAGGATCCACGTCTTACTGTTGTAGGTGATTTTATCCGTCGTTTCCGTCTGGATGAGCTTCCTCAGATTTTTAATATAATTAAGGGGGATATGAGCTTTATCGGTCCCAGACCGGAGCGACCGGAATTTGTTAAACATCTTGTCAGAGATATTCCCCACTATAATCTGCGCCATCTTATCAAACCAGGTCTTTCCGGCTGGGCCCAGGTAAAATACCGCTATGGAGCCTCTAAAGAGGATTCAGTGGTGAAGTTGATGTACGATCTTTTTTATGTAAAGAACGTCTCTCCAATTCTGGATGTGAGGATAGCATTAAAAACGGTTTTGACAATTCTGACAAAAAGCGGACGTTAAAACGGATAAATACGAAATATTGCCGTGACTGGAAATATAACTCTGTCTGTGTTATAAATGTCTATACTTTTATTATCAATAGAGGAACATTATGTTGAAATTTTTTTGCTCTTACTTTCTGAATTCTTTTTTTACAGCAGCATTTTTATTTTGTTTATTTTGTTTTTCTTCTGAACTTTCTGCACAAACTTCAGAAACCCAGGAATCATTTTTTACTATAGCCGGAGTTTCTATTACTGTGGAAGGAAATACCCAGAAGAATCTTCTGAAAAATTATATAGAAATAAAAATTGGTAAACAGTTTCTAACTCTTAAGGAACTTGAAGACTATCTTCTGGATAAGCAGGTACATCTGAATAACAATAGAATCTTCGCAGAGGGAACAGTTTCCATTGAAAGGATTGAGAAGCGAACAGACGGTCCTGATCAGGTTTATGTGGACGTCTGGGCAAAGGATACATGGAACATTATTGCCCTTCCTTATTTCAGATATGATTCAAATGATGGACTTTTACTCTCTCTCCGGGGAAGAAACTATAATTTTCTGGGTTCCATGGAGCGGCTGGCTTTTAATCTGGACTACCGGTATACTGAGGATGAGAACAATCTGTTCTCCCTTAATGGAGAATTTTCACTTCCATTTGTTTTAATTGACAGGGACTGGGTTTTTGACATCGGTTATAATCTGGAGTACGAGGAAGACAATTGGGAGACTTATCCGCTATATCTAAATCTGGATACTGATCTTGGCTATTTTTTTACCCTT
>JAUVLL010000061.1 GCA_030600745.1 Spirochaetaceae bacterium
TCCGGACTTACTCCAAATGCATCTGTTATTGTAGCAACAATCAGAGCACTTAAAATGCATGGGGGCGGACCAAAGGTTATCCCTGGGAAACCCCTTGATTCTGCCTATTCGGAAGAAAACGTTGAACTCGTGGAAAAAGGATTGGACAACCTCCTTGCCCATATCGAAACAGTAAAGAAAAGCGGAATTCCAATAGTTGTCTGTATAAACAGTTTCTACACAGATAAAAAGAGCGAAATTGAAGCAGTTAGAAAAGCTGTAAAGGCAGCAGGTGCAAGAGTTGCAGTTTCCACCCACTGGCAATTTGGCGGTGAAGGTGCAAAGGAACTGGCTGAAGAAGTAATCGCTGCTTGCGAAGAAAAACCTGATTTCAAATTCCTCTATGATGAGAAGACCCCACAGCATGATAGAATTGCCAGAATTGCTACAGAAGTTTACGGAGCAGATGGTGTTACTTACAGCCCTGCAGCTGAAGCAAAACTCAAGAAAATAATGGAAAATCCAAAACTTGCAAACCTGGGAACTTGTATGGTTAAAACCCAGCTTAGTCTTTCCCATGACCCGACACTGAAGGGAAGACCAACGGGATGGACTCTTCCTATCGAAGATATCTTAATCTATCAGGGAGCCGAGTTTATTGTTCCTGTAGCAGGGGGAATTAAACTTATGCCCGGGACAGCGTCAGATCCGGCATTTAGAAGAATTGATGTGGAAGTTGAAACCGGTAAGGTAACCGGGCTTTTCTAGATTTTATACATTTAATAAAAAAAGGCAGCCTCTAACTGGCTGCCTTTTTTGAATTTACCTAAGACCGATATACTTCAGGCGGCATCCCCTTTCTGATAACACAATAATAAATAAACAACTCCATCAGTATAAGATGATTATCCCTGGTCATCTCTCTTGCAAGAATATCATATTTTGCTATAAGAACAATAATTTGCTGAAGTTCTTTGGTAGTATAACTTTTTAAGCCATCAATATATGTTTGCTGATTCCTTTTACCCCTGATTTGTGCCTTTGTTAAAGCTTCTTCCCGACCATACTGTCTCGAAAATAGTTGTGACAGAGTTAAGAGTTTTCTAAACTGCCATTGCAGCCCGCTTATCAGCTGAATGGGAGAACCTTCACCGGACAGTGCAATTTTATGGAGAATCTCAATAGAAAAGGAAAAATCACCCATAGTTATTTTCTTAAATAATGTAAAAACATTTTCTTCTTTGCTATGATAGATAAAACGTTCAATATCTTCTTCTTCTATCTGCGCGTTCTCACCAAAAAATACTGCAAGCTTATTACATGCAATCCTCATATCGTTTGTATTGTTTTCAACCATTTCAAGCAGCATCTCAGTTGCATCTGCTGAAATAGCAATATTTTCTTTTCGAAAATAATTAGCAACCCATGTTTTCTTTTGATTTTCGAATAATTCCCAGAAAATGCGTACCGCTTTTTTGGGTATGGATGAAGCTATTTTTTTATCAACACTCGATTTATCAGATACAAGGAACAGGGTACAGTCAGTTCCAGGTGATTTTATATATGAAACCAGCTCTCCAATTTCATTCTTTTTTAAATCCTCCACATTCATAACGGTAACAAATTTATAATTAGAAAAAAGTGCTCCATTTTTCATAAGGGAAACTACTTCTCCAACTGATGTGTCATAAGGATAAAATTTATGAATTTCAGGGTTTACCCCCGCCCGTTTTTTAAAGGATTCCTGAATTTTATGTATTTCATCAAATTTCTGCCCAACCTCCGGCCCCAGAAATAGGTACACTGGTTCCGGATTATTCATAGCTTCTAATTAAATACTGGAGTTTTCCCAATATCCTGACATTTTGTGAGTAGATAGGAGGATAGATTGGGTTTTCAGCCTTTAGTTTTATCCTGTTCTTTTCTTTGAAAAATCTTTTTAATGTTACAGCCTCATCATTTACCATAGCAACAATAATATCTCCGTTCTCTGCCGTTTGTTTTTGAATCATTATAGCAGTATCACCATCCATTATACCGATATCCTGCATACTGTCACCCTTTACTATAAGTGCAAAATGGATTCCTGTAGAGAGATTGGAGGCGGCAATTTTTATATAACCATCAAAATTCTCTTCTGTTAACAGAGGTAATCCGGCAGCTACATTTCCAAGAAGGGGAATATCAATAATCTCCTCTTTTTCCTTCTCATCATCAATTATACCAATAGCTCTGGAACGTTTGACATCACAGTGTATTTTCCCCTTTTTTTCAAGAGCTTTTACATGGTCGTATGCACCATTAGCAGTAATGTGAAAAGATGATGCTATTTCTCTCATGGTAGGGGGATATTTATTTGTACTAATAAACATCTTAATAAAATTAAGAACCTCTTCCTGTCTTTCCGTTAATTTTTTCACTTCTTTATTTCTATTCCAAATTTCTTTATTTTACCATGTAAATTACTTGGATATATACCTAGAACTTCCGCTGCACGTGAAATATTATAATTGTTTTGTTCCAGTTTTTGAATAAGAAGCTGCTTTTCAAATTTATCCTTTGCATCGGTAAGTTTCATCCCTGAATATTCATCATCCAGGTTTGATTGTGTATACATATTCTTATCTTCCTGCAGGTAATATTTTACAGCTTCAGCTGATATTACTTTCTCATCTGTCATTATATTAATTCTTTCGATAAAATTTTTCAATTCCCTTATATTCCCCGGCCACTTGTGGGCACATAAGAGTTTTAACCCCTCTTTGGATATTGTCTTGCAAACTTCACTGGTATTCGATTTAAACTTTTCCATAAAGTAAGAAACAAGCTCTTCCAGATCACTTATTCTCTCTGAAAGGGAAGGAGCATGAATTGGAACTACATTAAGTCTGTAATAGAGGTCTTCTCTGAACCGCCCGGCAGATACTTCACCAACTATATCTTTATTTGTTGCTGCAATAAGCCGAATATCCACAGTTATCGATTCTTCACTGCCAATTCTTTCAAATTTAAGCTCCTGAATTGCCCTTAATACTTTAGCCTGTGCACTCATTGACATATCTGCTATTTCGTCAAGAAAAAGAGTCCCACCATGAGCAAGTTCAAATTTACCTTTACGCCTTGCAATTGCAGAGGTAAAAGCCCCTTTTTCATGTCCAAATAATTCACTTTCAATAAGTGTATCCGGTATTGCTGCACAGTTAACTTCAACAAAAGGCCCGGTGGATCTGCTGCTTTTACGATGAATCTCTCTTGCTATCAGTTCTTTTCCAGTCCCGTTTCCACCAGTTATCAATATTTTTGCATTGGAAAAAGCACTTTGATTTATTCTGGTCCAGACTGCCTGCATTGGTTCAGATGAACCAATCATTTTATCATCCATAAGAATAGAATTTTTCAGGATAGCATTTTCTTTTTTCAGATTTTCAAATTTAAGTGCATTATTGATAAGATTAATTATCTTATCCAAAGAAAGCGGCTTTTCAAGAAAATCATAGGCTCCAAGTTTAACAGCCTTAACAGCAATATCAATATTAGCATGACCGGAAATCATAATAACCTCAATATCAGGATATTCCTTTTTAATCTCTTTCAGAACATCAATTCCACCCATATTGGGAAGCCATACATCAAGAATAACAAGATCCACTGATTCTTCCCTGAGAACAGCTAACCCTTCAAAACCATCGCCTCCGGTAAAAACCTGATGATTTTCATCTTTTATAATATCTGACAAAACAGTTCTGATCCCAGGTTCATCATCAATAATCAAAATCTTACTCATTTGAAATCCTCCATAGGAAGTTCAATAAAAAAGGTGGTCCCCACTTCAAGCTCAGATTCATACCAGATAGTACCCTTGTGGTCAGATATTATCCTCTCCACAATTGGAAGCCCCAAACCGGTTCCACCTTCCTTTGCCGTGAAATATGGATCAAAAATTTGCTTCTTCATGGCAGGGTCTATCCCCGAACCGGTATCAGTAATCTGAATTCTACAGTAGTGAGTATTCCCTTTTCTTACCAGTTCTGTTCTAAAGGTAACAGTACCTGTTCCACTAATTGCCTCAAATGAGTTACTGATTAGATTGGAAAATACTCTCTGAATCTGACCTTTATTTCCTTTCAGACAGACATCCTCCAACCCATAAAAATCCAGTGTAATATCGGGATAAGATTCTGAATAAAGCATAGAAACCTCAGTAATAAGATTTTTCAGTTCAATATCCTCCCGAACAGGGGAAGGCATTTTTGCAAAATCTTTGAACTGTGCCAGTAATTCCGTCAGATTTTCTACTTCTTTAATTATAGCATCAACCGCAGGTTCCAGTATAGTATCTATCGAATCCGGATTATTCTTATACTTTTTTAGTATCCTCTGGGCTGAAAGTTTAATTGGTGTAAGCGGGTTTTTAATTTCATGAGCCATCCGTTGTGCTATTTCCTGCCAGGCAGCTACCTTTTCGGTATGAGCCAGACTAGTCCTTGATAGTTCCAGTTCAGATACCATGTAGTTGAATGAATTCACCAAATTTGAAAGATCATCATTTGAATGAGTTAGTACCCTGTAGGAATAATCACCTTCTACAACCCTTCTGATTGCCTCCTGGAGGTGGGCAATAGGCTGTATTATCTCTTCACTTAAAAGAAAGCTTGTCAGTATTGACAGTAGAATTATGGGTAATGAAAAATATGTGTAGAAAAGCAGAAGAATCAGTAGAAAGCGAAGATGGTCTCCTTTACTCTTTGAAAAAAGTTGCAGGGCATTGGTTATTTCCCATGCACTTTGATCAAAATTTTCCGGAAGAAGAATAGTCAAAATTGCAGAAAGTGAATTCCCGTTGGAAAGGAAATCCTTTCTTGTCCTTACAAGACTTCTGCCACCCTCTTTTGACCTGGTCACTGCTCCATTTTCAAGATTATTAAGATTAACTCCCAGAGAGGTATTTTTTTCTCCCATGAAAAGTTTCTCTTTACCATCAAAATTATATATTGCAACACTGCTAAGAGAAGGAAAGGCACCATGAATATTACGCCACATTCGCTCCGGGGATGATTCTGTATTTAGTATAATATTTTCAAATACAAAACTGTCTCTGAATACTGCAATATTATCCATAGTTGATCTATTATATTCTATTGCAATATCCAATCCACCTTTAAGAGCATCTTCTATTCCGGACGAGAACCATAATTTTGTTACAGTATTAATGAAATTTACAGCAAGAATCCCCTGAGGAACAGAGGATAGAATAGTAATAAAGGTAAAAAATATAATCAACTTAGTCTTGAAATTTGATCCGGATTGTTTTTTTCTTCTCTGTCTAATTAATTTAATTATATTGAAGACTATTGTAGCTATTAGAAATATGGGGAGAACAAGAGCAAGAGGAATATAGTTAAGAGCTGACATTGAGTTCCCTGAAGCTACACCCAAAAGGACTTTGTCTGCAAAAATGAGAATGAGAATAATAAGTAAAATATAGATCAAAACTGTACTGATAAGGCCGGTATAAGCAGATTTTGTATTTTGATAACTGCTCATAGCTTTGATTTATTCTTCCTCAAACCTATTTTCAAAAAGTTTAACAATTGCACTAACTACCTCTTCTTCATCATCCCCTTCGGCAATGACCTGAATTACAGATTTATAGTTGGCTCCCAGAGTAATTATGCCCATAATTGATTTTGCATTTATTCTCATATTATCATGCTCAAGAAATATTTCAGAATCATATTCATTTGCAGTTTTTACGATCAGAGCGGCTGGTCTTGCATGTATACCAGCTCTGTTTTTAATTGTTACAGTTTCTTGCTTCATTATTCACCTTAGAAAATATCACTATTATTAGAATACAGGTTTCTGGCATTCTTACTTTCAAGCCACTTTAATATGTTATTATCAAATTCCTGAGCAGAGTGATACCCCAGTTTTTTCAATCTTTCGTTCATAGCGGCAACTTCGATTAGAATTGGTATATTCCGTCCTGCTTTTACCGGCATTTTTATGAGTGGAATCTTAACCTCCAGGATTTCTTTCGAGGCATCCCCTATTCCTATTCGATCATAAACTACTTCCGGGTCCCATAGTTCCAGCTCAATCAGCAGCTGAATCTGTTTTTTATCTCTTATGGAACCAACTCCAAACAGATGACTCACATTTATTATACCAAGACCTCTAACTTCCATATGATGTCCAAGCATCTCATTTATACCTGAACCCATTAAATAATTCCCATTTACACTCTTTAATACAACAGTATCATCTGCAATAAGTCTATGACCCCTTTCTATAAGCTCCAGAGCGGTTTCACTTTTTCCAACGCCGCTGCCACCTGTAATTAAGACTCCTATTCCAAATACCTCAACCAGAACTCCATGGATAGCACAGGACGGGGCGAAGATATCACTCAGAGCCCGCATTAATCTAATAGTAAACTCAGAGGATGTAAGATCAGTTTGAAGAATGGCACATCCTGATTTTTCTGCAATATGAAGAATTTCTGCACTGGGAACTTCTGAATAGCTGAACACACAACAGGAAAGCTGATATGAAAACATTTTTTCTACAGCTGCCATTATGTTATTTTTTCCCAGCATCTTTAAATAAGCTATCTCACCTCTTCCAAAGAGTTGTATCCTATGATAGGCAAACTCCTCAAAGAACCCGCTAAGAGTCAACCCCGGGCGATTTATCTCAGGATCAGTAATAATCCTTGCAAGCCCTTGTCTCCCTGCCAGACATTTGAGATTTAGAGAGTTATGGTCCTTTAAATCCAGATCAATTAGATCCAAAACAGTAAACTTTTTCATTGTATTGTGATAACTATAGCACAAATTAAGTTAAAAAAAAAAGGGCTTCCCGCCATTTGGAGGGAAGCCCTGAATAATAGATAAGAAATTAGCTATGATCAGATATTTTTTCCTTCTCTTTTCGTACTTTAAGCTCCAGTTTATGTATAAAATTTTCAATACCCTCGTACAATTCTATCGATTCCAGACTCAGATGTGATGATTTTCCCCATCTAAAATGGATATTACCGTCTACCTTGTATCCATGCTTTTCTTTAGTGATGGTTAAAAGCAGATCAATAATGTGATCCTTTGCAAAACTGATGTGTTCCAGCTTTTTGTCTATGAATTCCCGTGTTGCATCACTGACATTATAATGGATACCTTTAATCTCTACATTCATAAATCCCTCCAAAGCAAGTTATAACTTAATGATATTTAATTTTACCACAAAAAGCAAATTTTTTTTATCTTTCATAAGAGGAATCTATAGAAAGTTCCGATCTATACTTTGCGACTGTCCGGCGGGCAATATTTATCCCCTGCTGCTTAAGCAGATCGGAAATTTTCTGGTCTGAGAATCGTTTCCCGGTTGTATGCTCTTCAAGTAACTCTCTGATCGTAGCTTTTACCCCTTCCTTTGAGAAGCGGGATCCTGATGATCCCGGACCGGAAATAGAATTCGTAAAAAAGTACTTTATTGGATATATACCCCATTCGGTCTGCATGTATTTAGCATTTGATATCCTCGAAACAGTGGTTTCATGAACATTGACCTCATCTGCAACATCCTTTAGTGTTAATGGTAATAAGTATTTAGGCCCTTTTATAAAAAAATTCCTTTGAAATTCTACAATAACTTTTGATATTTTAAGAAGAGTTTTATTTCTCAATTGGATACTTTTGATAAACCATCTTGCATTCCTGATACTGTTATTGACGTACTGGCTGATATCCTTCTCCTGTTTACTCTCCTGAGTCTCCTCAAAAAAAGGTGAGATCCCGAGGACAGGAATCTCTTCATCATTAAGGACCAGAACAAATACACCATCTTTTATAGTTACCATAATGTCCGGTATTACATAGATAGGAGGGCTATTTGAAAAAAGTCTCCCCGGATAAGGGTTTAATGTTTGAATGAACTCTATAATATATTCTATATCATCAGCAGGTATGTCCAGTTTTCCTGCAAGAAGTTTTATTTCCCTCTTTTTTACCAGAGGCAGATAATTCTCTATTATATCTACAGCTCCTTCCGGTGTATCTCCTGCCATATTAGCCTGTAGTATAAGTGACTCTTTGTAATCTTTAACGCAGATACCGGCAGGATCAAAGGAGTGTATAATATCCATCACCTCCAATGCCAATATACTCTGATTTTCATCCAATAGAGATAGTGGCTCCTCCAGAAAAAAACCATTGCTATCCAGATTGTGTATAAACAGTTCTCCAATTTCAAACAGTTCCTGACTTAAAGGCTGCAGGAGTAACTGAGACATCAGGTGCTCCTGCAGAGATTCGGGTCTGGAAAGGGCTCCCTCTATAAACTTCTGTTTTCTGTCTGAAGCCTCTCTCCCCTCCTGATTGGAATATCCGGGATCTGAACTATTGGCAAAGTAGTTCTCAAAATTATCATTACTATTATCTGAATAATCTTCAATAGAAACAAGAGATTTATCTTCTACCAACTCAAGGGCAGAGTTTTTTTCCAGTTCTTCATGAATCCTAAATTTCAGTTCCTGCAAAGGAAGTGCCATTAACTGTATAGACTGAAACATCTGAGGCGACATTTTCAATCGCTGTTCCTGCACTAACAGAGGTTTCTGAGACTGATCCATCAATAATTGCCCTTCATACAATTCTCCACCTACATTCTAAAGTCTTTACCCAGATAGATCTCCCTTGCCATGGGATTAGATAATAGTTCTCCCTGGGGTCCTTCTGCAAGGATTTCACCCAAATTAATAATATATGATCTGGTGGTAATTTCAAGAGTATCCCTTACATTATGGTCTGTTATCAGAATACCAATTCCCTGTGTAGAAAGTCTTACAATTATTTCTTTAATTTCATTAACAGCAATTGGATCTATTCCGGCAAATGGTTCATCAAGAAGCAGAAAACTTGGTTCGATTACAAGGGATCTGGCAATTTCAGTTCTTCTTCTTTCACCGCCTGACAGTGTAAAGGCTTTCTGTTTCCGTATATGATCAATTCCAAACTCGTCCAGGAGTTTGTCCAGAGATCTCTTTTTCTCTGCATGGGAAAGATCCTTCCTGGTTTCAAGTATTGCCCATATATTATTTTCCACAGTGAGTTTTCTGAATATCGAAGCTTCCTGGGGAAGATAGGATATTCCTTCTTTTGCACGTATATACATTGGCTGATGTGTTATCTCAAGACTGTCAAGAAAAATTTGTCCTCCGGTAACTTTAATAAATCCGACAATCATATAAAAAATTGTAGTTTTCCCGGCCCCATTTGGACCCAACAACCCCACAATCTCACCTGCCTCCATGGAGAAGGAGACATCTTTTACGGCATATTTTTTCTTAAATTGTTTGGATAGTGATTTAACACTAAGTATATTATTACTCATTTGCTTTATCATCTACTATTTCATCATCTTCTTCCACTGTTTTTTCTTTATCTGCTGCATCTTCTTCCTCTTCTGAGTGGATGGTTCCGGAAACTTCTCCACTAAGAATTATTTCATCAGTATCCAGATTGATAGTTATCTTTATTGCACGATATTCATCATCCTTCCGGAATACAACCGGCATACCGGATAACTCAAGAGTTTCATCATCTCTGTTATATTTAGCATATTCAGATCTGCAAGTCATTGAATCCTCATCACTTGCTTTTAATATTCGAACTCCAATCTGAATTATGGTAATATTATCCTTCCCCAGGTTTCTAAAATAGCTCCCTTTTACAACAATCTCATTCTTCTGGTCTATCAGTTCAGCATAACCATTAATTGTCATAATCTCTTTCTTTCTATCGTAGAAAAGATTCTCAGTACTAATACGGATTCCCTGTCGGCTGTCTGTTACAAAGACATCTCCAGTACATACAGCAAAACGAAAATCATCTCCATAGAGTTCAATGGAATCAGCATTGATCATAGTATCTTCTGAATTTATCTGCGCATTGCCATTAAGACTTGTCTGTTCGCTTCCTTCAGCAAGAGATATTGATGTTCTGTCGCTTGAAAAATAAAAATCTTTTTTCTCAGAATAAAGAGATATGACAATAATTGTTAACAGAAATAAAGTATTAATCTTCTTCATAGTGATAAATTCCGTTAACATTTTTATCAAAACTAAATAGTTTTGTTCTCATATCACCATAAAAGCCGACACCTGATATTTCCGTACCGGAATCCCTGATAATTTTTACATTCCCGTTATCGGAACCGGTCAGGGATTTCTCAGAATCTTCCCAGTAAAGATAATCAGCCGAAACTTCAGCTTCATTAGCGGCGGAATATATTATAAGTGATCCTGTTAATTCCGCATCATCAGATTCTGTATATATTACCCCTTTTTCGGCAGTTCCTTCAGTTACTATTTCATTATTGGTATTATATTCATGAAATATCACTTTATTCAGAATGGTTTCTTTTTTGGTACTGTAATTTTCGGCCTTTTCCGCATAAAGACGGAACGATATACCTCCATTATCAACACTGGTATAGGAAAAATTTTCGATTACACTATTTGGAGTATTTTCACCTATTTCCTCTGCAATCTCAGCATCACTGTAATCCATGCTGCAGGAAAACATAGCGCCAGACAATAGGAATGTTAATAGCAGTTTAAGAAAGCTCATATTACAATTTCCTCCAGAGCATTCTCCCGGAATTATAAATGATATCTACCTGATTGTCATCAAGGAGATAGCTAAGTATAGATCTTACCGTACTGAAAATAAGGACATACTGATTTGCGTTTAATTCTATACTGTAATGATTACAAACTAAAGCAAGAATTTCTTCGGAAGTTGCCGCAGTCATAGTGGAATTCAGCACAACATCAATATTCTCTCTAATCTTCTGTTCATTAAAATTTACAAGATCTTTAAACTCATGCAAACCAACAGGCTTCCCATGGCTTGGAACGAACAGTTTATCTTCTCTTTTCTTCAGCATCTCCAGAGTCTCAAAATGTGCTTTAACATCGTAGAGGAAATGGATGTGGTACTTCGAAAGAATCTCCTCTGATATAATGCTGTCCGCTGTAAAGAGAACATTATCCGGTGTCTGTACCGCGATCATATCGAGAAAATGCCCCGGTAAAGGTACTGCGTTTAGCTGAGTATCTAATACTGGATTGTTATTGGGGATAATATCAGTTACCAGGGAGGGTTTGGCCAGAAGAAATTTATTTCTAAGCCGCTTATGAGGATAAGCTCCATTGAGGATAGTAGATTCGAGAACGGGGTGTTCTGTAAGAGCTGCCTCCATTGCAGTTGCAGCAATTCTGCAGCCTGTTCGTTTTTGAAGGAATTCATTTCCGCCGATGTGATCAGCATTGGAATGGGTGTTTATAATAAGGGAAAGTTCCCGGTTTCTCTCTTTTAAAATTTTCAGAATCTGACGACCGGCCTCTTTATCGTTGCCGCTGTCTATCAGGATAGCCTCGTTGTCATTGACATACATACCCACATTTGATGGGGAGGGAATGTAGTAGGTTGAGGGGGCTAGCCGGGTAAGGATTAAGGGAGGCATCTTAATTACGATTACTAAATTTCATACTGCCGCCAAGAGTAAATTCCATCCAGTTGGAACCATCCTGATTATAATATCCCGCTGTTGTATAGAGAGTATTCCAGTCTGCAAACTTATATGAAAGGGTTAAATTTGCATTAAAAGTTCTAATTTTATGTGCTGCAGCCATAGCTTCATCGGCTCTTTCATATGGGGTAGTGAACAGATCTACACCTTCTATCTGAGTAAGATAAAGTAATTCCAGATCCGGT
>JAUVLL010000151.1 GCA_030600745.1 Spirochaetaceae bacterium
AAAATTGGCAAATAAAAGTACCTCTAAAGAACATTCAATGAAATATGATGCGGATTCTCTATTTAAATCAGAAGATAGTGAAAAAATGTGGGAGCTTCTTCAAGATGATAAGTATAGAATTTCGCAAATTAAAAAAACTGGTAATTATAACTCTTCCCTACATGCTTTAGAACGAGGACTTGAACTGTATGTAACAAGGAATGGAAAGGAAAATACTGACGATCCTCGATTGTGTTGGATTGCAATTAAGAAAGGAGAACTTGTAGAACAGGCAAGAAAAGATATAGGTGTTGCATTCCAGTGGATGAGAGAAAGGCCTTATGAGGATGAAACAAGGATAGATGATGCTATTAATAGGCTTGAAGTTCTGGAAGCACAGGATTTTTTTAAAGCAGCTATTCTTCTTATATGGATAGAAGCTGACAGGCAGAAAAATTTACAGGAAGAAGAAAAGAGATATGACTATGTACAGAAAATTATTGACAAAATCAATGAAATTCCGGAAGGGAGTGAACCAGTAAACTGGGGGGAATTTTTTAGCGTCGAATTTATGTCATGGTGGGTTGAATATATAAATAGTGTATGGCAAGTAGATAAACTGAATCAGTTTGAATTAATAATAAGGAGAGTAGGAGATGAACCATTCTACTTTTTATTATATTTACAGGAGGGAAAAGATTTTATAATCTCTTCTAAAATATTTAAGCTACTAATAGAGAGCAATAAGGGAGCTAGTAATAGGGCCAAAATGCAGGCAATAACAGCACTGGGTCTTGCTGCGAATGGTGATATAAAGAAAGCAAAAGAAGTACGACAATCTGCTATAAATACGGCAGAGGGTATCGATGACAAATTAACCAAAGAGCAGATCTCCATAGTAATCGCTATTGCATTTGCAAAGATTGGTGATTTTGAATATGCAATTGATATTGGTAATAATCTTGTTTTTGATATTGATAAGCCTAAAATTTTTATAGCCATCTCCAGAGAATTCGCAAAGAATGGTGATTTTGAATCTGCAATTGATATTATTGATAAAATTAATTATCAGGATAATAAAGATAAAGCTTATAAAAATATTTCCAATAACTATGCATTAACAGGAGACTTCCAGTCTGCAACTCAAATTATTGATAATATCGATTCTGAATGTTTCAAAAGTATAGCTTTTGCAAATATTGCTAAAGAATATAAAAAATCAGGAAATATAGAAAAATCAAATGAAGTATTTAGATTTGCAATGAATATAGCTAATAATATAGATGAAAGTAACCAAAAACATGATGCTCTGTTAAGTATCTCTAAAATAACTGCAGGTGCCGGAGAGATAGAAAACACCAAAGAGTTGTTGGAGTCTGCACTTAAAGAACCGAAACATATTATGGGTCTGTTGGGAAGTAATGATGTTTTTTCGGAAATAGCTGAAATATATGCAAGTATAGGAGATATTGAATCAGCTCTTAATGCTGCTGATACTATTGAAGATGACGAAGAGTTGAGAATAATATCTTATTCAAAAATAATTGCAGTACTTGCTGATAGAGGAGATACAGAGCAATCAAAAGAAATATTTGAATCTGTTATCATTACAACCGGAAATACAGTAGATGATTTTGACAAATGTAAAGTTTATTCAGAAATAGCTGAAGAATTAGCAAATTCAGGAGATACCGAAAAAGCTAAAGAAGCATTAAAACATGCAATTGATTCAGTTAATCGTATAAAATATGATTATCTTAGAAGTCAAACCTTACATCGAATAGCTTCTACATTTGCTAGTATTGGAGACTTTGATTTTGTGATTGAGGTAATTAATAATATTGAAGATGTACTGTGTAAAAGCGAAGCTTTGTCAGAAACAGCCATTGCTTTTGTAAACAAAGGAGATTTGCAGTCCGCAATTTATGTAGCTAATAACATTGAAGATGGATACTATAAAAATAATGCTGACTTAAAAATTACTGAAGCCCGTAAAAAAGAAAAAAATAGTAAATTAACAAGTGAAGCAGATAGTATTCAAAATACTGATAAAAAGGAAGATTTTTATTCAAAAATATCTAAACCCCGCATAAATATAAGCGATTTTAAAATTGTCCTTAAAGTTGCCGAGGGAGCTGAATATCGTTCAAGAAAAATTGATGCTTTCTCAGCAATAGCTAAATCTATAGTTAAAACTGAAGAGTTTGAATATTTTAGGAAATATCTTATAGATTCAAATCTATCGGATTCCACAGCAAAGAGTCTGGAAGAAATTTTGTCATGTTGGAGAAATAGTTTACTCAAAAACTGTGATACTCCATTGGGATATTTAAGGGACAGTTTTTTATATGAACCATCTTCTCCAGTTATTGTCTATAACAACATTATTGCAATGATAAAGGCTAATATAATCTTAAAAAATGAAAGTGCCTTCTATTCAATTATTCGTCAATGCCCGCAATTAGGACTGGACTTTATGTTATAAGAATCTGTTGTGCTTGAAGGTTTCAGGGTGGATGTAAAAGAATTTTTTGATTCTTTGGTGTGAGGATAAAACTTCAATAAACAATATATCCATAGCCCCGGACAGTTTTTATGTATCCGCACTCGGATTCACTTTTTACCCGGAGCTGTTGAATCTTTTTTCTTAGATTTGAAATATGCATGTCAACTACCCTTGAATCCTTTTTGTGATTACCAGGGAGAACAAAGTAAAAAGCTTCTCTTGGAACCGGTTCACCCAGATTTTGGATCAGCATTTTCAATATAGTATGTTCTTCTATACTAATCTTTACAGACATGTCCTTTGATTCAACAGCATCCTGTCCAAGGGTAATACTCTTCCATTTCATAGTGTTCAATTTTGAATTAAGGATGTTTAAAAGACGGATTTCAAATTCATCCATATCAAATGGTGTTTTTAAATAATCTATACATCCGGCATCAAATGCAGGCTTCAGATCTTTCTGTTTTCCACATGCTATGAATTTTATTGTAGATCGATTGGCATTTTTTTTCAGAAAATTCCCCAGAAGGTCAGCATCAATAAGAAACAGGTCGGTTGGTGATTCTGTCCACAATTTCTTTAAAAAGCTGAATTTTATACTTAAATTTTGACTGTAGATTTTTATTTGATTGATAAATATGGGATCATCTGATATTACAGAGACATTAATTGCTGCTGTCAGACTCATCCTTCTCAATCATGCGTAATTTTAGATCTTCCAGAAGAAGATTTGCTGAAGCTGTTCCACTTTCAAGTTCCTCAAACTGTCTTTCAATATCAAGATCACTATTCCCCAATTCTGTAAGTTCGAGGGTGGCTTCATTTTCAGCTTCGAGTCTCTCTACCTTGGCAGCCATCCTGTCAAAAACCTCAAAGGAAGAATTATCAGATATTCCGGAAACTGTTTCCTGTATTTTTTTCTGAGCATGTGCTCTTTTAGATCTGGCAAGTAAAAGATTCTTTTTTCTTTGGGCTTCCTCAATTTTTTGCTGAAGCTGCCTTAGTGCTTGTTTTAATTTCTCAACTGCTTCATGCTGAGTATCCCACTGGGGCTTGTACTGATTATAGAGATTATCAAATTCCTGTTTACGCAGGAGTGCTTCTTTTGCAAGATCATCCTTTCCGGCTTTAACTGCCAGTCTGGCCTTTTCTTCCCATTCTTTTGCCAGAGATTGATTATTTCTCATCTGACGCTCAAGGCGTTTTTCATCTGCTATAGAGGATGCTACACTTTTTTTTGATTCTATAAGCTGTTGATTCATATCGACAATAACCTGGGAAAGCATCTTTTCAGGATTCTCAGATTTACTGATCATATCGTTTACATTGGACTTTAGCATCCGTCTGAATCGCCTAAATATTCCCACAGAATATCTCCTTAATAGGGATAATGGAATTATAACAGTGAATTGTACCTGCCATTACAAGTTGTTCTAACCGGGGAAAAGTATGAAATCCAACTAACCCAGGAAAACCTGGCCGGAATTATCAATTGCCAGAATAGTTTTACACTCAGAGCATCTGAATCTGCCTGATTTAGTGGCTTTAAGCTTTTTTGCACAGATAGGGCACTGAAAAATCTTTGGAAAAACATCTGATGTTCCTTCGTTTCTACTTGATCCAAAAAAATCCACCGCTTCTGTCAGACTATCCTTAATATTAAAAAACTGGGAAAACCCCAGGAGCTGAAAGACCTCATATACTTTTGGCTGGATTTCAAGTAGAACAAGATCACCTCCCCGGGGGCGTACAGCTTTTAAAAAAGCTGTAAACGATCCAATACCGGTACTTGAAACATAGTTCAATCCACCGCAATTAAAAACAAGTTTTGTATACCCGGCTTCTACGGCCTTTGAGACACGTTTTTGAAAGAAATTTGAGTTGTAGGTATCTATATAACCAGTTAGATAAAGTATGAGACAATTTTCAGTTTCTTCAATTTTCTGCAGCCGAATTTTCAGGCTGTCATCTCTTTCATCATCAAATCCCGGAACTATTTCATTATTACTCATGTGCCCTCTTTCTGAATTGCCTTAATCAGGTATTATACCATACTATTAGGCATTCTCTGATTTGTCAAATTTACCTGAAAAAAAAGAGCATATTTGACATATTTTTATATACTCTCTAATTCTATCAATCAAATATCAAATTTTCAAGCTAATAATTAAATTTTCGGCATATTGTAAAAAAACTAAACTTGACCTGTTGCTTTTTACGAATTAAAATCATTACAAAGAGGTATTCCATGAAAAAATATACATTTACCCTGTTATTTCTGTTTATTTTGTTTAGTCTTTCTGCACAGATGACAACAGATTTTGAAGAACAGATGAATTTTAATCTTTCTCTTAAGGATATTGTGCTTTTGGTTGAATCGGGTAACAGCGATGAGATCGATATGAATCAATATATAATACTGGAAGGGGTGGTTTCATCCAGAGAAATTCTTTTTGCAGATGAGGAGAATTTTGTTGGAATGCTCGGGCTTTCTTCCGGTGAGTGGAAGGGGCTGGAAGATGTTATAATGTATCGGTGTTTTATTCAGCTTCAGGGACTCGAATTTGCAGCAATGATTCCGGTCAGGCGTTCAAGGAAACCTAATCCTGCAGAAATTGCTCTTAATACCAGAATTATGATATTGGGTCAATATTTAGGATACAGTGAAGATGAGGAAGGGAATAAATATCCTGTGATAGAGGGATATAAGATACGTAAGATTAATTAGTAAGAGATTTAGTCTTCAGTGGATTCGCTTATTGGGGAGGAACTCATTGGTTCTTTAAAGCGTAAGAATAATAAACCTATAAAAAGAGTATTTACTACAGATGCTGCTGCAAAGTAGTTCCAGACAGGACTGCCTGATCCCAGATTTCCAACATAGCTGTAAAGTTTCAAACTTATAGTATAAAGTCTTTCGTCGTTTAGAAAGAGAAGCGGTGCCTGAAACCCGTTCCATCCTGCAATAAAAGCTACCATAATTGCAGTTACAATTGGAGGGATAGAGAGGGGCAATAGTATTCTGAATGTATAAATAAAAGAAGGAACGCCCTCTATTCTGGCTAATTCCCGGTAAGATGGCGGGAGGGTTTCCAGATATGCAGTGAGGATGAAAAGAGAGAATGGGATTGCATGATAGAGATAGATTAGAATGAGGGGGACATAGGTATTAATCATTCCCATGCTCTGAAAGATTCTGTAGAGTGGAATTAAAGAGTGCATTCCACCGGCAATCCCCAAAATCTGAATAAACCCCAGGAAAACCAGGGTTTTTTTCTTTCCTACTTTGTTCAGCCATACAGCTCCCGGGAAAACAAGCAGCGGCAGGATGATTGCTGTAGTTCCGGATATTAGAAGGGTGTTAAAAAAGTACTGTAATATATTGTCCTTCTTAAAAATGAAAAGGAAGTTGTTTATAGTCGGCATTGCCGGGAGCAGGCTGTCTACATAGCAGGCACTGATTCTGGAAAAACTCATCCATACAAGCATATAAATAATAATTCCCGTGATAGTGATGAATATCCATGAGACAGCTTGTGAGGTGGTACCTATTCCCCAGGGAGGTATAAACCGGCGGAATCCTATACCACCCCACTTATATCTGGGAATTTCCCTGAATACCCGTTGTTTTCTTTTTCTGATTGTCCTGATTAACAGAGCCAGTAGTGGGATCAGGACACCAGGGTGAAATCCTGCCAGAAATCCCAGTTCATTGATCCGGAATAGTATATAGAGACTGTGGGCGCTTGTGATCCAGAGGAGGCTGGAGGGAACTGCAATGGCTATAAGGTAGGTTCCTCCAAAAAACCAGAGTAAAGGTATTCCTCCAGGTATTTGGGCTATAAAAGCCAGGATGAGAAAAACTTTTATTGATGTTTCCCGCTTAATAAAAATCCAGAGGCTCATAATAAAGATTACCAGTATGGCCATGACCAGTGCATAGGCTGCATTAACCCCCCAGTCGTTTGTCTGTAGAAAAATTTCATACAGGAAAACCCCCAGGGTTGTTGTGGCTCCTATAATATGACGATCTGTGATCCCGCTTATAAGGGGCGGTCCACCGGCTGTCATCATAAAAACCAGGGTGAATTCCTTAAAGGCTTTTATAAATGTAAGAACCCCCATTGCAAGGAGGGATTCTCTGATTTCCGGGATATAGATATTTACAGCAAGTTCACTCATCCCTGCTCCATCCAGCCTGGCTGCCTCAATCACCTGCCGTGAAACTTTTTTCATATGTCCGGCAAATACAAAGGCAGATAGGGGAATGCTCAGCCAGAGGCTTACCGCCAATGATCCAAGGAAACCTGCTGCAGGATCCATCATCAGGTTAATTTTTATACCTGTAAGGTGTGTAATAACTGATTCGCCGCCATTTCCATGAAGGAAGGCTCTCCATAAAGGTATAGCTATATAAATAGGAATTCCCCAGGGGATAAGAAGTACCTTATAAAGAATAGCAGATTTTTTATTTTGATGGATCAGCTGAAGAGCCAGGAGAAATCCTAATACCAGACCTAAAATAACATTTAATAGTGCCCAGAGAACGGTTATATTCAGACTGTAAGGGAATGCTGCATCTCCAAGAATGAAACGAAAATTATCCAGTCCGGCAAAAGAGCGCTCTCCATAGTAATCATGGAAAAAACTATCCTGGAAAGCTGTAAAAAATGGAGCAAGTCCTATTAGAATAATTAGAAAGAGGATGGGAAGAATAGGGATACTGTGTATGCGGGTTTTGATATTCATAATACCAGGAGGCCTGAAAACAGGCCTCTATCAATAAAAATTCCTAATAAACCAGAACTATCTTACTGACGTTCCGAACGGCTTTAATACCGTCTGGAACAGTAGGAGCATCTTTATCCCAGACTAATCTAAGAGGCCAGTCCTTATCATTAAGCAATTGATCATCTTCTCCGGTATACATGGCAAGGATAACATCGTCATTTCTTTCCAGTTGATTGTTATCCAGTGTAACTGAGAAACCGTCTGTTGCTTCGATGGTTACTTCTGAATAACCGGTGGGTCTTTCCAGGAGCCGCCAGATAGAGATTCCCATATAGGTAATGTCTATATCTTTTTTCCGGTCATAATAGGTGATACGGTTTTTATTAGTAATCACTCCGCTTTGGAGAGTCTGACGGTCAAAGATTTCTGTAATTGTATCCTGTACTATGGTTAGTGCAAAATTTCTAAATGGAACACCTTCTGTAACGATTTTCTTAACCATACG
>JAUVLL010000335.1 GCA_030600745.1 Spirochaetaceae bacterium
ACAATTTTTGAACTTTGATAAAAAGTATTGATAATCACTAAATGATTTATAAGCTTTTTTTAATGGATCTAAATCTTCTATGCTAAGTTTGTATCCTGTTCCCCGCCAGCTAAAGATTCCACCACCCGCCAATATCTGTTACCGATGCCCGACAAAAGGAAATACCGCATGTTTACATACGGCATTTCCGGAGGTATACATTAATCTAAAAAAGGAAGATCGTTTGAATCAATAATATCACATTTAGTAATAGCGCCGTTGACAATGGCCTGATAACAAACTTTATTCACCCTACGGCTAATTCCTTCAGACCTATTGTAGATTTCACTCTTTGCAGAATCTGAAAAAATAGAGGGATTTCTCCCGGCAATCTTTAGAGAATGATCAATATAACCGCAGGTTTCTTCCAGACTCATCCCACTAAGATGTACACTGAGCTTAATTCTCTGTCTGAGTGACTCAAAATGGCTAAACCGGATTGTTTCCCGTAGTTCCGGCTGACCTGCTAATACAAAGCAGATACGACTGGCTGAATCCTGATCAAAGTTTACCATGGCCTTGATGGACAGAAGGGCTTCCTCAGACATATCCTGGGCATCATCAATAATGACTACCGGTTTTTTGGAAGATTCCATGACTGTCCTAAAATAGAGCGTCTTCACTTTAATCCGGGATCGGGGAGCCTCAATTTTGAGTTCCTGCAGAATGAACTTGTACAGTTCAACCTGATTCATATTGTTTCCTCTCAGGTAAATGGGGAGATAGTTGTTCTGGTCAAGATTGTCGGTAAACATTCTCAGTGCTACCGATTTACCACACCCAACAGGCCCGGTAAGGAGAATAATATCTTCATTAGCGAGACCCAGTTCAACCATAGCCGAAGAATTGCTTATTTGACTTGTTTTGAAAATATCCTCTACCGCAATTTCTTTGCCAAAAGGCATCTTGGTAAGTCCATAAAAATCCAGTACGTTCTTCATTCTTTTACTCCTATCAATGCTGAGTATGCAGGAACTGGCCCTGTACTCTGTTCTTTAAGATGTTTCTCTCGAAGGATTTCGAAATAGGCAACACTATCACGGGATACCTGCTGAGGGGATTTTGCTGTTTCTTCAGGAATACTCTCTGCCCTGGAGGCATTCAGTTTTGCCGGAAACAGCGTTTCTTTCAGCACCTGGTTTTCAAACAGATACACCTTCCCCAGGTCAAAAGGATCATAGCGAACCTCAACTACCATGCCATGAGCCACTGTTTTAACAGCATATTCATTCCTGCACAGTTTGATTCTCCCATACTTGGTCACGGTCCTTGTTTCCCGGATGAGAAAGAGCGTGTAAAACGCCTGAAGATCTGTAATTCTCCGATGATCCTCTCTAAGACCATCAATGAATCTTTCGTGGGGAGCCTCCCCGGTGGTTGAATGAATCCTTTTGTTGTAATCCATTTCTATCCAGGCCTGCAGCGCTGAGTTGAGTTCTCCCAGTGTTAAGAATCCTGCTTTCTGGGCTTCTTCCTGAAAATCTCTCTTAATTATTTTCATAATTGCCTCGATTTTTCCTTTACAAAATGCCTGATAGGGCTTGTGATGTATCTTTTTACTGTTCAGATCACTCAGGACAGCGGCAAACTGCCGGGCAATATAAACGCTGCCGTTATCCAGGTACACTTTTTCCGGTATTCCCCAGCGAAGCACCATATCTTTAAAAGAATCTTCCATACGAGGAAGCTTTTCATCGAAATAGTACTTAGCTGAGAGAATTTTCCGGGAATAATCATCTACCCAGCCAAAAAGATAGGTCTTTCTGGTCTTGCCATCAGATCCTTTCAGCCATATGCCATCCCTGGCATCTCCTTGTACAAGCTGCAGGGAGTGAGCAGCCTGGAACTGATGATAACTCTTTCTCCCATGCTCTCTGAGCATCCTGTATCGTTGTTCCTGAGAGAGATTATTCTCTTTGAGGAAACGGTAGATCGTACGATCTGAAATCTTTTGAATCAGGGGTGCCAACTCTTCATCCTGGGAGATGAGTCGTCTTAACCGCGGGACTGTCCTTGTGGGAAGTTCTTCCAGAAGATCAAAGATCTTTTTCCGAATCTTCTCCTCGGTGATACGGATAGCTTTTTCCCTTCTTCTGCAAAACAGAAGTGCCGCTGGACCATTTTCCCGGTACTTTTTCAGGTAGTTCCGTATGGTTCTCTCACTAACCTGGTGAAACCGGCAATAATCCTGACGGATCTCTTTCTTGGTGAGTTCATCTATCCCCTCATCGGTCAGAGTTTCTATCAAAGACAGACGTCTCTGATAATTTTCAAAGGCAATTTCTGGTACTTCCTGCAAATCTGCTGTTATTAACAAGCTAATTCCTCCTCTATTGTTAAAGTAATTAACTTGTATCAGGATATAACCGAAGATCAGAGACATAAGTCGTTGGTTTATTCCGGTGGACAGAATTCCAGTTGAGTCCGATGAAATACGATGGGTTGTACTGTATTCCCCTACCTCCATACAAATGTATCTGCAGCACATTGTAACGGGCAACCAGTGAGTGAAAGCAGGAAATGAAATCCTCCTCTGGACTAAAGTGGGTAGTGAATATTTTGGAAGAAAAACGGGAAAGATGCTCCGTGATAGCAAGAGAAGCTCTTTTGATAGTTTTTTCCCCGCGCTCCAGATATTTTCTGGCAGTCCGGAAATCAATGCACCCAAGAATGGAACATACTTTTTCTAATTCCCCAGGATCTTCCTGTTGGGCTTCCAGTGTTTTATCCGATCTGATAACTCGATAGGGAAGGAGAAAATCGGGCAGAAGTCTCCTGGTATATTGCTTTCCAAGTTTCTTTGCTCGTTTACAGATCATGGTAATAATCTTTATCCATTCATTTTCACCAGTCCCGGGATCTCTGGAACACCGTTTGGGGTAGGAATGAATCTGCAGAGGATGTATCTTGCCGCAAAGAGGACAAGGTTTTATTTGAAATTCTTCATTCTTTTGGGTAATGAAATCTTGCAGTGAATAGATAAATTCTGTACCATCATCTTAGTTTTATTGTTATGAAGAAGATACTCAATTCTATTGGTGTAGAGGGTATCTTCTTCTCTTTCTGTCAACGACAGGAACTTCCAAAGTCATAAGATGGTAACCTATTCGTTCAAGTTTGTAAATATTTAGGAAACTTTAGCTGGCGGGGAACAATATAGAGGGATATGGAATATTTTAAGAAGATAACACCTATAAGGCAAGAGGAAGGGAAATCGTGATTGATTATATACATGAGCAAAAAGTTACCGGTCTAATTCTAAGA
>JAUVLL010000108.1 GCA_030600745.1 Spirochaetaceae bacterium
AGATCTGGTCTGACCTTATAAATATACCTTTAAAACAGGAGAAAATCAATAATAATTGTCAGGTAGAGACAAGTTTAAACCTGCCTCTATTTGATTAAACCCTGCAAGTAAACCTGAAAGTTCCTGGAGGAACCTTGCAGCCGGAGCACCGTCTACCGCCTGATGGTCGAAGGTCAGGGATAACCCTATGTGAGGAATAAATTCTACATTCTCTCCATTCATTACTGGTTTTAGCTGAATGGTACATACTCCGAGGATTCCAACCTGCGGAGTATTCAAGACAGGGGTAAAACTTTCAATTCCCAATGGGCCGAGATTTGTAACGGTAAAAGAACCTCCCGACAATTCATCCGGAGCTATGGTTCTATCTATACAGGCTTTTCCAAGACGTTTTGCTTCATTGGAAATCTCACTTAACGAGAGGCTTTCCGCATATCTTATTACTGGCACCATCAAACCCCTCGGTGTATCCACTGCAAAACCGAGGTGTACATGTTCGAATTGGACTATTTTATCACCAAGAAAATGAGCATTGAGATCCTTTTGGCTGCATAGAGTTTTTGTCACAGCAAAGAGTATCATATCGTTTATGCCAATAGTCAGAAATTTCGATTTCTCTATACCCTTTTTCAACAGCTTTCTGTAAGAAAGCAATACAGACGCATCTGCAGAAGCATTCAGAGTAAGCTGTGCACTATCCCGGAGAGACCCACGCATTTTCTCCGCTATTATCTTTCTTACTCCCCTGACTGGAATCTCTTTAACATGTCCTGGGAATTCCTGCACTGTATTCATGTCTGTATACTTCAATTCATCTGCTGTCTCCCCGCTTGATACAGATGGATTCACATGCCTTTCTATTAATTCCTTTCTTTTCATGTTATTATCCTTAAGAATTATGTTATACAGCAAAGATCCCGAAGAGTAATACCTCTTACCTCTGCTTCTTCCAGAATAAGCTGCACTACCCAGGATGAAGCCTTAGCGACAACTTCCGTGCATTTACTCTCATGTGCACCATTCTTGTTAAACTCTTCTTTTTCATTTGCATCCCAGAGGTTGTAGGTCCTGCCGAATATTTTTTGATGTATTGCATTGCAGATTACGCTGTCGTATTCATCAATGAATTTATCATGAAGTAATTTTGCCATTCGAAAGGCACAATATTTTTCTTCATCATCGTTATCAATTCTTTCTCTTCTTCTCCCAAACAGAGAGCTCATTACCATGATACCTCCGGAATACCCTCCGCATACGCCATCACATAAAAGACCGCAACCCGCTCCGAGACCGCTAGCCGATTTAAACAAGGTATCATTATTTATATTCAGTGTATCCTGAACAGCAGCAATTGTACATTGTGCACACCCTCTATATTTTTTTTCATATTCGAAGCCCAGGTTGTATGCTGTATCGATAAATTTCTTCTTTTCCATAATGCCTTTTTCCACCCTTATCTCCTGGTTTAATACTTAATTACCGTTCTGTAATTTTCTGGATTTTCTAATATCTCGAATAGTTTATAAATCCGGTGCTCCTTCGAAAGGCGTATATCAATGCTGTATTATTTTTAACGCCTCTTCTACACTTACATCTTCATGAATTATTTTTGCAATTGCCAGGCAAAGTTTTTCTATTGATTCATGTCGCCAGATGTTCCTTCCTATTGTAACACCGCAAGCTCCCGCATTCATTGCATTCTTAACTATTGTAAGAAGGTCTTTATCCTCTCGTGAGTCGCTTCCCCCCAGAACTAAAACAGGTTTATAACAATTGTCTATTACTTTCTTAAAAGATTCAGCATCTCCGAGAAAAGGAGATTTAACAAAATCTGCCCCATACTCCGCTCCAAGTCTGTTAGCAAAAGAAATATTTTCCAATGTTTTCAATTCATCATTGATAAATCCTCCAGGTATCATTTCAGCACCAAAAACTATACCCCATTTTTTACACTCCGAAGCTGTATGTGATAAATTCCGGATCATATTATCTTCATCTCCGAGACCGGGGAAACCCATACACATAACACCATCCGCACCCAAACGTATCGCATCTTCCACACTAAATGTCTTAGTAACTCTGTCCATTATAAATTTATCAGGATGCAGTTGTGTTGTTCCACCGTCTACTCTAAGAATAAGGCCTGTATTTCCAATTTCCCTTTGAAAATTTTCAGCCACACCAAATGTTGTCAGTATAGCATCTACACCTCCTTTTATTGATTTCTTAATCACTTCCGCGGGATTCTTTAATCCCCAACGAGAGACATCCATTAACATGGCATGGTCCATTGCCAATATGAAAGACCGGTTGTCCTCTTTAAAAATATTGTTCCATCTGCGTTTCAATTTCTTTTTCTCCTTAGCCAGATCGTTTAATTCCTGATCGCTTCAGCTTTGTATTTGCATACATGCAGTCTTTTTAATAGAAAAATATCTTATTTTATTAATATTTATTCCAGACAATAATACTCCGACAGACCACCTATTGAATTATCCGGTCTGCCAGAGCTGTTTTTACATAAACTATTCTGAATTTTCTACTTAAATACTGATTCCGGGTCTGCACCCTGCGGAGGCACATTGGTACCGTCAATCCATTTATGGGGAACATAAATCACCTTACTTGGTGGAACTACACTATCAACAGCCTTACCCTGTACCAGGATATCATCGATTAGTTCTACAGTCTTTGTTGCCCAGCCGCCAAAACTCTGTGCAGTAACACCTATAAAAACTTCACCGTTTCTGATCATATCGTAAGTCTGTGTCGTACCGTCAATCGACATTGTAAACATATTGTCTTTTGTAAACCCTGCATCAGCAGCTGCTTTGGAGACACTCCAGCCTATACCATCCCAGGTCCCGAATACTGCATCTATTTTATCACCATATTTTGCAATCCAGGCAGTCATAATATCATAGGAACCGGATTCCCAGTTAGCCACTGTAACGGAATCTGTTGCCAGTATGTGAATATTCGGATTGTCAGGGCTTTCAAAAACTGCCCTGGCTGTATCTGCCCTGTATCGGTGTACATAGAGTGTCGGCATGTCTATAATGCAGATATTTCCTTTCCCATGTAAGTTATTTACCATCTGTGCAGCTACTTCCGCACCCATAGCCCAGCAGTTGCTTGTAACATTAGCAACAACCGCGCCTCCGTCATCTACCCCGGTGTCCATACAGAATACAGGGATTCCTGCATTTTTCGCTGCCTTAAGACCCTCTTCAATAGGCGTAATTTCTCCACAGGTTATGACTATTGCATCTACTCCCTGCCCAACATAGGTCATAACTCCTTCGCCTACTTTTACAATGTCACCTGCAGCATCATTCAGGAAAACACTCCATCCCCTTGCGTCAGCTTCCTTTTCAAAAGCATCATATGCCCTTGAGTTGGAATCTGCTGCCATCATCATGGAAACATATCCAATTTTAAGTTCCTTAGTTAACTTTGCAGCTTCCTGACTCTCTTCTGCAGCCTGCACCGCAGGTTTTTCCTCTGCAACTTCTTTCTTTGCACAGCCTGTAGAAAAGATTGTCATCAATAGTACAGCAACAATCATTAATACAAACAGTTTTGAAAATCGTTTTCTCATTTTTCTCTCCTTAGAAAAAAAGTTTTATTTTTCTTTCCTCTTACAACAATTTTTAAACTCTATCTTCTATTAGTATGTCACCTCCTTTCTTTCTTTTTGATAAACCCCTCTGTTTAAACAAGAGGAGGCCCGCCAATTTTTTTCCTGCCGGCCCCGGTTATGCTTGCAATTGCTATGATTATTACTGTCCCGTGAACTATGTATTTAAAGTAGAAAGGTACATTCATCATAATAAGCCCGTTTTCAATTACAGCTATAAGCATAGTAGCAACAACTGTACCGGCAATATTTACGCTTCCGGGTTTTAAAAAAACAGTACCCAGGAACACTACAGGGATAACAGACATTAAATAGCCTTCACCAGCATTAGGAGGGGCAGAAGTCAACTTTGAGGTAAGAATAATTGCAGCTATAGATGCACAGAAGCTGCTTGCAGTAATTCCCAGTACTCTATAGAAACCAACTCTAATTCCTGAAAATCTAGCCGCTTCGGGGTTGCCCCCTACGGAATATAGATATCTTCCAGTTTTTGTGTGATCTGCCAGAATGTAGGTAACAATTGCAAAAACAATAAAAATTAAAGCACAAATTGGTAATACATTAAATATTATGTTTTTCCTTCCAATAACAGTTAGTATTTCCGGATACTGACCATATATTGTTTTACCTCGGGTTATCCAATAGATAATTCCTTTGGCAATAGTCATTGTTGATAAAGTAGCAATAAATGCATGTATTCCGATTTTTACAATTAAAAAACTATTTAAAAGACCCCAGATAACACCTATCAGCACCGTAAGAACAAATACTAATAGAATATTCCACCCATTTATTATAAGTATTATATTTATTACATTAAGAAGCCCTGCCAATGTTGCAAATGAAAGATCAAAATCTCCAACCATTAAAGCAAATGTTACCCCCAGCGCCATTACACCAATAATGCTTGCCTGTCTTAAAATGTTTGTAATATTCATAACTGTAAGAAATCTTTCCGCGCTCAGGCTAAAAATCAAAACCAGCAGTATGAGACCAAGTAACAGACCCCATTTCCTTAGCATCTTTGGTATATTTGTTTTCTTTATTCCAGCCTTTAGTACATTATCTGTCATATACACCTCCTACTCCTATAAAACATTTTCCAGAATGTTTTTTTGATTAATTTCATTTACGCATAATTCCGAACTGATAGAGCCTTCCCTCATGGTATATACCCTGTCTGCCAATCCGATTATTTCCAGTATTTCTGAAGAAACCATGATTACTCCTTTCCCTTTATTTGTAAGCTTTCTTAGCATTAGATAAATTTCTCTTTTCGTACCTATATCCACACCTACAGTCGGGTCATCAAGAATCAGAACATTACAATCCTTAAAAAGCCACTTTGCTATAACAACTTTTTGCTGATTACCTCCGCTTAATGAATGCATTTCCTGATTAATATCCGCACAAACAACTCCAAAGTCTTTTATACCTCTCTTTACAATGGATTTTTCTTTCCACTTATTGATAAGAAAACCAGGTAGAAGATAATCCAGATGAGATATTGTCATGTTTTCACGTACTGTAAATTTTGTAAAAAGACCTTTTATATCTCTGTCTTCAGGAATAAGAAAAACATTTTTATTTATTAATTGAGATACTTTGATACTTTTTAACTCCTGCCCATTAATATGAAGTGTACCCTTATCGATTTTCCTAAGTCCAAAAATAGATTCAACAATCTCTGTCATACCAGCTCCGCTAAGGCCGTATATACCCACAATTTCCCCGGCATTTACTCTTATATTTATATCTTTGAGATCTTCGGAGCATAAGCCCTTTGCTTCTAAAAGGCATTTACCAATTGTTACTGCTTTTTCTGGATAAAATTCGGAGAGATCCCTGTTTATAATCATATGAATAATCTTGTTTCTGTCAAAATCTTCTTTTTTAACAATCCCTACACTTTTAGCATTCCTGAAAACTTCAATTCTTGTGCACAAATTAAAAACTTCTTCCATTCTATGTGAGATAAAAATGACACTTAGACCATCTTCTTTATTTAATTTTTTTATGATTGATATTAATTTTTTACTCTCATCCTCTGTAAGACTGGCAGTCGGTTCATCCAGAATTAATACTTTTGGATTAAAAGAGAGTACTTTTAATATCTCTGTTATCTCCCTCTGCCCGGCAGACATCTCTCTCGCAATTAATTTTAGATCGAAAGATGGATTTATAGGATATTTAATTAGCAGTTCTTCTGCTTTTTTTAGTACTTTTGAATCATCAACCAGGCCTTTTGCTGTAAATTCTTTTCCAAGAAAAATATTCTCAGCTGCTGTAAGCTCAGGTACTAATGTCGGTTTCTGATGAATAAGTCCGACACCGTCGATTAGAGCTTCATAAGTATCCATCCAGTTAACTTCTCTATTACAATAAAAAACCTTCCCGCTGTCCTTTATATGTTCTCCTACAAGAAGTCTTACATAAGTTGATTTCCCGGCACCGTTTTCACCAATAAGGCCTAAAATATCGCCTTCATACAGTGTGCTGCATATACCATTTACAGCAAGGACCCCTTCAAATCTTTTATACAGGCTTTCGCCTTTCAAAATAGGGTTATTATTGCTCACCTCTCCCTCCTGTTCCATTTAATCCATCAAGACGCCGCCATTTACATCAAGTATTTCTCCTGTTATATAGCTGGCCTCATCGGAAGCCAGGAACAGTATTGCATCTGCCAGTTCTTCCGGTCTTGCAGGACGACCCAGGGGAATCGATTTAATAGCGTTTTCTATCTTTTCCTTTGGGAGACTTCGGAACATGTTAGTATCGCAAAATGCCGGTACTACAGCATTTACATTAATACCGTAAGGAGCCGCGAATTTTGCAAGACATTTCGTTATAGAGAAAATACCTGCCTTGGAAGCAGCGTAATTTATTCCGGAAGTTACCCCCCCTCTTTTTGCAGCAAGTGAAGAAAGATTTACTATCTTTCCGTATCCTTGTTTAATCATATTTGGCAGTACTTCTTTACAGAGGAAGAAAGTACCTTTGAGATTAACATCCATTACCCCGTCCCATTCTTCCTCTGTCATTTCCAGAATAGGTAATGTAGAAAACCTACCTGCATTGTTTACAAGGATATCTACGTTTTCAAATCGTTCCAGGACTTGATTAATAAATCGCTTAACTTCTGCCAGACTGGACAGGTCCAGTTTCATTGGTATCCCGATAGATCCTTCCTGTTCGAGCTTTTCAGCAGTTCTTTTTGCTCCTTCCAGATCAATATCTGCAGCTATTACGATTGCACCTTGTCTCCCAAAATTTATAGACGTCGCCATTCCAATACCACTTGCTGCGCCAGTAACAATGGATATTTTGTCTTTTAATCTCATTTATAATTCCTCCAGAGGCTCATCTGGCGTGTCGGTAATTAAACCAATCACTTCGCCGAATTTAACTGCCTCCTCTTCTTTATAAATTATCTTTCTCAGGTATCCGGAGAAAAAAGATTCCGCTTCCAGGACTGCCTTGTCAGACTCAATTTCGAGCAGAATTTCCCCCTTTTCAACTTTATCCCCTGGTTTTTTCCACCAACTATAAATAATTCCCTCTTCCATGGTTTCCCCCAGCAGGGGCATAATTACTTTTCTTGTCATAAAGTCAAATCTCCTTGTGTTATATTATTTTCTTTTACAAGGCAGCAAAGTGCGATTTCAATCTCTTCAACAGAGGGCACTGAATATTTCTCAAGTTCCGGGGAACAGGCAATTATCGTGTCTTTGCCAGCCAGCCGTACCGCCTGTTCCAGGTCTGGAACTAATTCGAAGGATCTTGTAAAAAGTTCCGCACTCATTCCGGCAGTTTTATTGGATTCTGTTACAATTAGTACTTTTTTTGTTTTTTCAAGTGATCTCTTTATTGTTAATTCATCCAACGGCCTAAGTGTACGAATGTCTATGACTTCTGTGGATATCTGCTTCTCAGCTTCCATCTTTACTGCTGCTTCCAGGCAAAAATGGACCATTTTGGAATACGTTAATATAGTGACATCCTTCCCTTCTTTTTTGACATCTGCCTTACCGAGTTCAATCGTATATTCTTCTTCAGGCACTTCTCCCTTAAGAGTGTAAAGTGCCTTATGTTCAATGAAAAAAACCGGGTTATCATCTCTTATTGCAGACTTTATTAATCCTTTGGCATCGTAAGGAGTGGAAGGCATAACAACTTTTAAGCCCGGTATATGGGCATACCATGTTTCAAGGCTCTGGGAATGCTGTGCAGCCGCCGACCGTCCGGTTCCCTGCTGTGTTCTTATTACCATCGGTACTTTTACATTCCCACCTGTCATAAAATGGAATTTTGCCGCCTGATTTATTATCTGGTCTGAAGCAAGAGTCGCAAAATCGATATACATTATCTCGGAAATTGGTCTTAAACCGATAAGTGCAGCTCCTACTCCTGCCCCCACAATCAGTGATTCTGAAAGAGGTGCATCAACAACCCTTCTTTCTCCAAATATTTCAATAAGCCCTTTTGATACTTTATAGGCACCCCCGTAAACACCTACGTCTTCACCGAATATAAAAACCCTGTCATCCCTTTCCATTTCCTCCCTGATACCTTCTCCAAGTGCTTCTCTATATGTCAGGATACGATTCATATCTATTTTCTCCTTTATTCCGCATAGATGTTTTTAAAAATTTCCTGTTTGTCAGGGAAATCACTATTATCTGCAAATATCACAGCATCCTCCAGGATTGTTTCGATCTTCAGGTTAAAATCCTCAAGGTTTTGCTGCGTGATGGTTCCTCTATCGATTAACCTTTTCTGATAGGTAGATATCGCATCCCAGTTTTTCCATTCCTTTTCTTCCTCCTTCGTTCTGTAGGGAGCAGGATCACTCCTGGAATGTCCATAGTACCTGTATGTAAGGCTTTCTATTAAGTAGGGTCCCTTACCGCTTCTGGCATGTTCAACCGCCTTCCTTGTCACATTAGCTACAGCTTCAACATCCATACCGTCGACCTGTTCACCCGGCATATTATAAGCAGCAGCTCTTGAGCTCAAATCACTGACAGCAGACGCTGCCGGTAATGGGGTGGAAAGAGCATACTTGTTGTTTTCAATAACATAGACAACTGGTAATTTATGCAGTCCCGCAAAGTTTAATGACTCATGAAATTCCCCTTCCAGTGAGGCCCCTTCTCCGAAAAAACACATTACCACTCTGTCACTTTCCAGATATTTCAAAGCGAGTCCTGCGCCCGTAGCTATGGGTATTCCGGCACCGACTATTCCATTTGCGCCAAGGTTGCCCAGCTTGATATCGGCAATGTGCATTGATCCGCCTTTGCCCTTACAATAACCGTCAATTTTACCGAACATCTCGGCCATCATTCTGTTTATATCTCCACCCAGTGCAATCATATGTCCGTGCCCCCGGTGATGACTCTGGATATAGTCCCCTTCCTCCAATGCAGAT
>JAUVLL010000083.1 GCA_030600745.1 Spirochaetaceae bacterium
GGAGAGCTTGAAGCTCCTATTGTTATTGGACGGGATCATCTCGACTGTGGTTCAGTAGCCTCCCCGAACAGGGAAACTGAGGATATGCGTGACGGCAGTGATGCAATAGCCGACTGGCCTCTGTTAAATGCTATGTCTTCAGTCGCTTCCGGTGCCGACTGGGTCTCAATTCATAACGGCGGAGGGGTCGGTATAGGAAAAGCAACCCATGCCGGACAGGTGATTGTTGCTACGGGAACTGATAAAAAGGCGCTTCGGCTTGAGAGAGTTCTAAATTCTGATCCAAGTTTTGGTATTTTCAGGCATGTGGATGCCGGCTATCCCGAGGCTATAGATTTTGCAAAGAAAAAGAAAGTTAATATTCCAGGGCTGCTGTAAACATGAAAAAACTTGTTGAGTGTGTGCCTAATTTCAGTGAGGGAAGGGACAAGTCCGTAATAGATAGTATTACACAGGCCATTACCTCAGTAGAAGGAATTAAGCTGTTGAATGTTGATATGGGGTATGATACCAATAGGACTGTTGTTACCTTTGCCGGGGATGCAGATATAATTGTGGAAGCTGGTTTCAGGGGAATGTCAAAGGCAGCTGAGCTGATAGATATGAACAGGCAAACCGGTGAACATCCCCGAATGGGCGGGACAGATGTTTTCCCCTTTATTCCTTTAAGTGGAATTACAGCTGAAGAGTGCCTCCCTCTGGCGGAAGAACTTGCCTCAAGAGCAGGTAAAGAACTTGGTATACCAATATTTCTCTATGCTAAATCTGCAAAACAGGAAGCCAGAGTAAGGTTGCCCGATATTAGAGATGGAGAATACGAAGCTCTGGAAGAAAAACTAAAAAAGCCGGGGTTTGAGCCGGACTATGGGCCGGCAGTTTTTAATGCAAAAACGGGTGCTACAGCTATTGGTGTCAGAGATTTTCTTCTTGCTTACAATATCAACCTTTCCACCGGAAATAAAAAAATAGCAAGTGATATTGCTTTGACGATAAGGGAGAAGGGAAGAGCTAAGCGTGATAGTAAAGGAGTAATTATCCGGGATGAAGAAGGGAATGCTGTTAAAGTCCCCGGGCGTTTGAATAACTGTCAGGCCGGCGGCTGGTATATCGATGAGTATGGATATGCCCAGGTTACCATGAATCTTACCAACTTTCATGAAACAGGTCTTCATAGAGCTTTTAATATAGTCTCCGAAGAGGCGGCAAAGAGAGGTGTCCGGGTAACAGGCAGCGAAGCTATTGGGCTTATCCCAAGAGAGGCTTTACTGGATGCCGGAATATACTATCTTGAGAAGATGGGTGCAAATACGGGAATACCTGAAAAAGAGATTATTCATACAGCCATAATCTCTCTTGGTCTTAATGATACAAGTTCTTTTAATCCGGAGGAGAGGGTAGTTGAATATGCTGTCCGGGGAGCCCGGAAAGGCCTTACCAGTTTAACCCTGGCCGATTTTATAGATGAGCTTTCCTCTGATTCCATGGCTCCGGGGGGCGGAAGTGTTTCTGCCTTAAGCGCTGCTCTTTCTGCCGGGTTAACATCTATGGTTGCCAATCTAACCTTTGGGAAAAAGGGGTACGAACGCAGTAATAAAAAGATGAAAGATATTTCTATTAAAGCACAGAAGCTTAAAGTTCAGCTGCTGGGTCTGGTTGAGGCTGATACAGATGCATTTAATAATTATATAAGCGCCCTGCGGTTCCCTAAAAAGAGTGATACTGAAATTATTGCCAGAGCTGCCGCCATTGAAGAGGCAGCAAAAGTCATGACTCTTGTTCCCCTTGAGACTTTAAAATTATGCGGAGAAATTATTACCCTGGCAGAAACAGTTTTAAAAAAAGGCAATAAAAATGCCGTCTCGGATGCATTTGTTGGAGTATCCCAGGCAAATACAGCTGCCGAAGGTGCATATCTTAATGTAAGGATAAATTTACCGGAGATTAAAGATAAAGAGTTTGCAGCTAAGGTCCTGAATGAAGCTGATTTGCTGATAGATACAGTTACAAAGATACATAAGCAGCTTTTTGCCTTTGTACGGAAAAATGTATAATGCCTGTTTTTTTTGACAGTGTTCCGGATAATTCTGCTGACACTCTGGTTATTAATAGCTCTCAGCTCCTTACTCTTGAAAAAGGTAATGAAGGAGTTGGAGTGCTGGGTTCTATAAAGAATGGAGCTGTTGCAATAAAAAATGGTTTGATTCTTGAGACAGGAACTACATCTGAGATTAGAAAGCGCTATCCTGATTGTTCCGACGTAATAGATGCGGATAATTCTCTGGTGATGCCGGGATTTGTTGACTGTCATACTCATCTTGTTTTTGCGGGAGAACGATTTAACGAGATGGAGCAGCGCCTTGGGGGTAAAAGCTATCTGGAGATCCTCGGAGATGGAGGTGGAATCCATTCAACAGTCAGAGCTACCCGGGCTGCTTCTTCTGAAAAGTTGTTTGTTCTTGGTATGGAAAGACTGGACCGGATGGCAATGAATGGTACAACGAGTGTGGAAATAAAGAGCGGTTATGGGTTGAATGAGGAAACTGAATTAAAAATGCTCCAGGTTGTTGCTCAGTTGAGGAGGGAACATCCTCTGGATATAATTTCTACCTATCTCGGGGCTCATACTTTTCCCCCAGACAAGAGTCGTGAAGAATATTTAAAATGGCTTTCCGGAGAAAGTCTTCAATTATTTAAAAAAGAAGCTGAGTATTTTGATATTTTCTGTGAAGAAGGGGCTTTCTCTCTGGAAGAGACAAAGAAGCTTCTGGAATCCGCTAAAACTGCAGGATTTAAATTAAAGGTTCATGGGGGGCAGTTCAACGATCTTGGATCACCTGGCGTTGCAGCATCTCTTGGAGCAGTTTCAGTTGATCATCTTGAGAATATCAGTAATGAAGATATGGATCTAATGGAGGAAGCCGGCACGGTTGCAGTACTGCTGCCGGGGGTTCCCTTTTTCCTTCAGTCCGATAAATATCCTGATGCAGAAAGATTTTTGAAGAAAGGGATACCTGTTGCACTTGCTACAGATTTTAATCCCGGTAGTTGTCCTTCCTATTCCATGCAGATGATGATTACCCTCGGAGTTTTTTACTGCAGTATGTCGGCAGCAGATGCAGTTGCCGCCGGAACAATTAATGCTGCAAGAGCAATAAACAGGGAAAATGAAATTGGTAGTTTAAAAGAAGGAAAGAAAGGGGACTTAATAATTTTAGATATAAAAAATCCTGAAGAAATCCCATACTACTTCGGAACAAACCTCGTAAAAAGAACAGTTAAAAGCGGTAGAATTCTATGAAGGAGAAAATAGAAAAAAAACGTCTTGCTATTTTAAGGATATTAAAAGAAAGTGACCGACCAATTTCCAGTCAAAGAATAATGGAACTTCTTGATGAAGTAGGACAGGAGATTAGCGAGAGAACAGTTAGATTCCATCTAAAAATTATGGATGAGAATGGTCTTACTGAGTACATTGAACGTCGGGGCAGGAGGATTACCAGGGATGGACTTGCAGAGATTGAAAAGGCAAGAATTGTAGAGAAGGTTGGTTTTATAAACAGTAAAATTGATTATTTTTCATATAAAATGAATTTTGATATTATACAAAAGACAGGGACAGTTGTAATAAATATCAGTTTTATTCCAGTAAAAGATATGCCACGGGCTGTTGAGATTCTTGGTTTTGCATTTGGAAACGGTTTTTCAATGGGAAACCTTATTGGACTCTACATGCCGGGTGAAATAGCAGGTCATGAAGTTGTTCCTGATGGTTTTATAGGGGTAGGAACTGTCTGTTCTTTTACTCTTAACGGAGTTCTTGCCGGACGGGGTATACCGGTAAGTTCTGTTTTTGGAGGTCTTCTTGAGATTGAAGAAGGTAAACCTTCCCGTTTTGTAGAAGTTATAAAGTACGACGGTACAAGTATTGATCCTCTTGAAATTTTTATTAAAAGTGGAATGACAAATGCAACAGGCGCAGCTAAGGCAGGTGAGGGACGTGTTGGTGCTAATTTTCTTGAAGTTCCCGGCACAGCCAGAGAGGAAGTTGTATCTATTGTCAAAGAGATGAAAAAAGCAGGATTGGGGTCATTTCTTACTCTGGGATGGCCAGGGCATTCGGTTCTTCAGATTCCAATCAACTGGGGCAGAATGGGCGGGATCGTAATTGGAGGATTAAATCCTATTGCTGTTCTTGAAGAAAGCGGAATTAAAGTTGTATCCAGGGCAGTGAGCGGGCTTGTTGAGTATGAGAGTTTGTTTACGGTTGATGAATTAGCTGATAGATATAATCAAATGGAATTTAGCTGAAATCATAATAAGTATTTTTAATGGAAGAAAAAGCCTTTACATGGCAAAAATGCCAGAAAAATAATTGAAAAAATAACATTTAATCTTCAGTATTTTAATATAAAGTTGAATGAAATGTGTAAATCTCAATAGATATCCACACCTTTGTCAAATACAACAGGTAATTGTAAGAGTAATTAGTAACTATATTCTATCTTGACATAATATCTTCCAATTGGTAAATTCCAAATATGTAATGGCAACGTCTTGCCGTAAAGAGGTTTGAGATGAAGAAACAGGGGTTATACGATCCTTCCTATGAGCATGATGCCTGTGGTATCGGATTTGTTGTGGAAATTAATGGGCAGTCAAGTCATCAAACCGTTCTGGACGGAATTACTATTCTAAAAAATCTTGTACATAGAGGTGCTGTAGGAAGTGATGTTAACACTGGTGATGGTGCTGGAATTTTAACACAAATTCCCCACGATTTTTTTCTACGGGAACTTGAGTTTGATTTACCAGCTTTAGGTTCCTATGGTGTTGGTATGTTTTTTCTCCCCACAGAGAAAGATAAAAGAGATATGGCTATCGATATTATCAGGGATGTTGTCGGAAGCGAAGGTTCTGAAATGCTGGGGACAAGGAACGTACCATTTGTTTCTGATTCTCTTGGGTCTGCAGCTCTTTCTTCAATGCCATTTGTATTTCAATCTTTTATTTCTGTAAAAGGTTTGAGTGGGGGTAATCTGGAAAGGAAGCTCTATATCATTCGCAGAAGCATCGAGAAACGAGCTGCTGCTGCAGAATTTTCAATTGATGACTTTTATATAACTTCTCTATCCTGCCGGACTATTGTTTATAAAGGCATGTTTGTTGCGCCTCAGCTTGAGGATTTTTATCCGGATCTTAAAGACCCCGGTTATAAAACTGCACTGGCTCTTGTCCATCAAAGATACAGTACAAATACCTTTCCATCCTGGTCTCTTGCACAGCCTTTTCGTTATATTGCCCACAATGGCGAGATAAACACTCTCAGGGGTAATATCAACAAGATGAAAGCAAGAGAGGCAACGCTATCTTCACCTTTGTTCGGAGATGAACTTGAGAAAGTCCTTTCTGTTATAAATATGGATCAAAGTGATTCAGCTATTTTTGATTCCAATTTTGAACTCCTTGTGCAGGCCGGCAGATCTGCAGAGCACTCAATGATGATGATGGTACCTGAACCATTTGGTGATAGGTATCATATAAGCGAAGACAGAAGAACATTCTACGAATACCATGCATCTATACTGGAACCCTGGGATGGACCGGCTGCTCTTGCATTCACAGATGGAAAAAAAATAGGAGCATCACTGGATCGTAATGGACTTCGTCCTGCAAGGTATACGGTTACAAGAAGCGGTCGGTTTATTCTTGCTTCTGAAACTGGAGTACTTCCGGTTAAGCCGGAGGATATTCTTCGCCAGGGACGCCTTGGCCCTGGAAGGATGATATTAGTTGATACTGAGCAGGGGCGGGTGATGTATGATCATGAAATTAAATCACGGGTATCCAGACAGAAACCTTACAGACGGTGGCTTGATGAAAATAAGATTGAGTTGAAAGGACTTTTCCGGGCACCTGACCCTGTTCCGGAAGTTCAGGCAGATATTGTAAAGCTCCAGAAGGTTTTTGGGTATACCTTTGAAGAGATTGATAAGGTACTAATACCAATGGCAGTAAACGGAAGTGAACCAATAAGTTCAATGGGTAATGATGCTTCTCTGGCAATTCTGTCGGAAAGGCCTCAGCTTTTATACAATTATTTTAGACAGGTCTTTGCCCAGGTTACAAATCCTCCTATCGATCCATACAGAGAGAGCCTTGTAATGTCATTGATGAGCTTTATTGGGAGGGAGCAGAACCTGCTTGATGAGGGGCCATTGCACTGTAAACAGCTTAAACTTGCCCACCCTGTACTTTCCAATGATGATATGAGGATTTTAAAAAGATCAAATATTGAAGATCAGACAGCAGGTGTTATTGATATTCTATACAGTGTTGATGGTGAACCTGGGGGAATTGAAAAAGCTCTTGAGGAAATATGCGAAAAAGCAGCACAGTTGATAGGTGAAGGAAACAGCTTCCTTATTTTAAGTGATAAAAATACAGATTCAGAGAGACTTCCAATTCCAGCTTTACTGGCTGTTTCTGCTGTTAATCAGTATCTGGTTGATAAGGGGCTTAGGCAGAAAGCAGGTTTGCTTATAGAAAGCGGTGAAGTAAGGGATGTAATGCAGTTGGCAACTCTAATAGGTTTCGGGGCCAGTGCAGTTAATCCTTATCTTGCATTTGAAATAATAAAAGACCTTATGAATAAGGGCAAGCTGCCGGAAGTTGAAAAAACAGATGCGGCCTTTGAGAATTATATAGAGGCAATGAAGAAGGGACTGCTTAAGATTATGTCAAAAATGGGTGTATCCACGATAAGAAGCTATAAAGGATCCCAGATTTTTGAAGCTATTGGATTGTCAAATGATTTTGTGAATAGATACTTTCCAGGTACTCCTACCCGGATAGAGGGAATTAGTCTAAAACGGATTGAAAACGATGTTGAAATCCGGCATGCTTTAGCTTATCAGAGATCAGTTGGCTATACTGAGTTACTTGATCCAGGTGGTGTAATCCACTACAGAAAATCATCTGAAAAACATCTTATGACTCCGGAAGCAGTGGTGGCAATACAGAAGGCTGTTCGCCTAAATTCAAAAGAGATGTATAAGGCATTCACTGATGAGATTAATAATAAATCAAAAAATCTCAGCACTCTCAGGGGGTTGCTCAAATTCAAAGAAAAAGAAACTGTTCCTCTTGAAGAAGTTGAGGGTATAGAGAAAATAGTTACAAGATTTGTATCTTCTGCAATGTCTATGGGATCTATAAGTAAAGAAGCTCATGAGACCATTGCGATAGCAATGAACCGCCTTGGTGCTATGAGTAATTCAGGAGAGGGTGGTGAAGATTCAGCCCGGTTTACTAAAGGAGCAAATGGTGATTCAGCCTCTTCGTATGTTAAACAGGTTGCTTCCGGGAGATTCGGCGTTACAATAAATTATCTTAACAATGGAAATGAACTGCAGATAAAGATGGCTCAGGGTGCAAAGCCGGGTGAGGGTGGACAGCTTCCGGGACATAAAGTAAATGATGAAATTGCTTCCATCCGGCATTCGACACCCGGGGTAACTCTTATATCTCCGCCTCCCCATCACGATATCTATTCAATTGAAGATTTAGCACAACTTATTTTTGATCTTCATAACGCAAATCCTGATGCAAGGGTTTCTGTAAAACTTGTGTCAGAAGTTGGAGTTGGAACAATAGCTGCCGGTGTTGCAAAGGGTAAAGCCGACATGGTTCTTATAAGCGGACATGACGGCGGTACCGGGGCGTCTCCTCTGTCATCAATAAAACATGCGGGTATCCCATGGGAAATTGGACTTGCAGAGACTCAGCAGACTCTGGTTCTGAATAATTTAAGGGATCGAATAAGAATACAAACTGACGGTCAGCTTAGAACCGGCAGAGATATCGTAATTGCGGCCCTTCTCGGTGCAGAGGAGTTTGGCTTTGCAACAATCAGCTTAATAACCATGGGCTGTGTTCTAATGCGCAAGTGTCATAAAAATACCTGTCCTGTAGGGGTTGCTACTCAGGATCCTGAACTTCGAAAGAGGTTTGCAGGAAAACCGGAGCATCTAATCAATTATATGACCTTTCTTGCAGAGGATGTCAGAGAAATAATGGCTTCTCTGGGCTTTAGGAAGTTTGATGATATGGTGGGACAGGTTGATCTGCTGGAGACTGATGAAGCATTGAAATACTGGAAGGAGAGGGGACTCGATTTTTCAAAGATTTTATTAAAACCTGAAGTTTCGGAAGGTACAGCTTACTACTGTACCAAAAAAAGCATAAACAGAGTTAAAGAAGCGCTTGATTTTAATGTAATAACTAAAGTTAAAAAATCCCTGGAATCCGGGGAGCCTTCTGAACTGGATCTTGAAATTAGAAACAGAGACAGAACTTTCGGAACAATCTTAAGCAGTGAAGTTGCCAGACGATACGGTGCGAAAGGGCTTCCGGAAGATACAATAAAACTTAATCTTAACGGAGAAGCTGGTCAGAGTTTAGGCGCATTTCTGGCACCCGGTATCACTTTGGATCTTAAGGGCAGCGCCAATGATTATGTTGGGAAAGGATTGTCCGGGGGAAAGATTATTATCTCAACTCCTCCTGGTCTGGATTATAGGTCGGAGAAAAATATTATTACAGGAAATGTTAACCTTTTCGGGGCTACAGAAGGAAAGTTTTTTGTAAATGGTATGGCGGGAGAACGATTTGCTGTCAGAAACTCCGGAGCTGTCACTGTTGTTGAAGGGGTTGGAGATCATGGTTGTGAATATATGACTGGTGGTGTTGTTGTAATCCTGGGACCGACAGGATTAAACTTTGCAGCCGGTATGAGCGGCGGTATTGCTTATGTACTGGATGAGGATCAGCTTTTTGATACCCGGTGCAATTTGGATATGGTTGATATTGAACCTTTGATTTTAGAAGAAGACAAAAATCAGCTAAAGAATCTTATTGAAGAACATATTAAGTATACAGAGAGCGAGCATGCAGCCTGGATAATACGACACTGGCAGGAGATGCTTCCTGCATTCATTAAGGTTCTGCCCGTTGATTATAAAAGAGCTCTTAAGAAACAAGCAGAAAAGAAGTCTTTATTACAGGCACAGGGAGTTTAGGATGGGAAAGGAAACCGGTTTCCTGGAGTATCCAAGAGCCAAAGTTAAACACGAAAGTATTAAAAAAAGAATTACCCATTATAATGAATTTACAACGGTACTGACTGAAGGAGAGCTGCAAAAACAGGGTGCCAGGTGTATGGATTGCGGAATTCCTTTCTGCCATTCTCTGGGATGCCCTCTTGGTAATCTTATTCCCGAATGGAATGATCTTGTATATAAAGGACGATGGAAAGAAGCATGGGAGAGGCTGGAGCTTACAAACAGTTTTCCTGAGATTACAGGACGAATTTGTCCTGCTCCCTGTGAAACTTCCTGCACTCTTTCAATAAATTCATCTCCGGTAACAATAAAGCAGATTGAACTTCAAATTATGGAAAGAGCCTTTGAAGAGGGGTGGGTTATACCGGAACCTCCTCTGGTGGAGAGCGGTAAAAGTGTAGCCATAGTTGGTTCCGGTCCTGCGGGGCTTACAGCGGCAAAAAATTTGCGTAGGACAGGTCATAAAATTACTGTTTTTGAAAAGGCACCAAAAGCCGGGGGTTTGATGCGTTACGGCATACCTGAATTTAAGCTTGAAAAGAGTATTCTTGATCGTCGAATAGAGATAATGAAGCTTGAGGGGATAAAATTTGAAAATGACGTAATCATAGGGGAGGATATTTCAGTCCGCTATCTTAGAAAATCATTTAATTCAATTTTACTAACTATGGGCGCCGGAACTCCCAGAGATCTTCCTGCCGGAGGCAGGGGGCTGGAAGGTATCTATTTTGCACTGGATTTTTTATCGGGTTCAAATAAATTCAATGAAGGGACTCTGGCTTTTTCTGAAATAATTTCAGCAAAAGATAAAAATGTACTGATTATAGGGGGCGGGGATACAGGTTCAGACTGTGTTGGAACTTCTATTCGTCAGGGAGCAAAGAGTGTTCTTCAGTATGAAATTATGCCAAAGCCGAAGGAGTGGAAAAATGACTGGAATCCTGATTGGCCTGATTGGCCGAAGATACTAAGGACTTCAAGTTCTCAGGAAGAGGGCTGCGAGAGAGAATGGGGAGTATCTACACGGTACTTTTCTTCCAGAGATGGAATCCACCTGAATGAAGCGCACTTTGTAATGGTTGAATGGATTTATGATG
>JAUVLL010000097.1 GCA_030600745.1 Spirochaetaceae bacterium
CTCTGCAGCCGATGCTACGGTGTTTGCCTTGGCCACGGTATTTTCCGATCCGGTTGACATCATCTCAGCGACACTGTTCAGATCCGAGGATGCGTCGGAAAGGGTGCTCATGTCGGCGTTAATGCCCCGGATCATAGCGGACATGTTGGCCGTCATGGTGTTCATGGCGTTTGCCATTTCGCCGATCTCATCTTTCCGGTCAATGTCCAGCTTTCGGGTCAGATCGCCCTCGGAAATTCTGTTCGCAAAATTAACAGCAAGCTTCAATGGTATTGAGATGCTCCTGGCAAAAAAATAGGCAAAGACGACCGCAATGATCAAACTTAAGGCACTTATAATCCAGACTATAGCAATGGCGCTACCAGCGGAAGATGAAATCTTTTCACTGAGTTTCTCAGCAGAATTTATTGCAATGTCGACAATCTTTTCCGAAAGCTCCATCACCAAGTCTGCGTTTTGTTTCATTTCATTCAGAAATCCATCGATTTCAATGTCTTTTTCCGGAAGCGGATAAACTCTATATAGAAACAATCGATACAGGTGAAGAGGAACCCAGAAAGATAGTTTCCGGCCTTGTTCCTTACTACAAGGAAGAGGAGCTTTTAAATCATAATATAATATTGGTATACAATCTGAAACCGGCCAAATTGAGAGGTGTAAAAAGTCAGGGAATGCTGCTGGCTGCTGATAATACACCGGAAGGTTCCGATGAGAGGGGTGATGTTGAGGTAATATTTGCAGACTGGGCAGAACCAGGAACAAGAATAACTCTTGCAGGTAATTCTGTTCCTGAAGGGGATAATCCTAAAAAGCTTAAAGTTAATCACTTTTTTGATATCCCTTTGAAAGTAGAAGGAAATATTATAAAAGTAGGTGAAACTGCTCTTGAAGTATCCGGAAAGACATTAAAAACAAATATTGTGTCCGAAGGGGAAGTAGGGTAATCCCTGCCTATATTTCTGATGAGCGTTCAGGGCATTCATTCTGTTGAATTATCAAGACTTCCGGCAGGCAGTAATATTCTGCAATCTTCGTATTGGGGAAGTCTAAAGAGTGAATTTGGGTGGAAGCCTTATTCATTTGAATTCAACGGGAAAGCACTTCTTGTTCTTGTCAGGAAAGTTTTTGGGAAACACTCTATTGCATATATTCCTCATGGACCTGCACTTTCAAATGAGGACCAGACTGGTTCTGAACTTAAAAAAATTGGACTGAAATTAAAAAAATACCTTCCTGCAGGATGTTTTGCTCTTAGATTTGATCTTCCGTCAGGTCTCTATCAGGTGGATCCGGTTTTGTTTAGTATGGGACCGGAACTAACAAAGGCATCCTCAGATATTCAGCCTTCCGATACTGTTATTATTTCTCTAAAGGAAAATGAAGAAGATATTCTTGCAAGGATGAAGTCAAAGACCAGATACAATATTCGTTTGTCTTTTCGAAAAGGTGTTGTTGTTGAGAAGGCAGGAGTTGAAACTCTGAATGAATGGTATCAACTCTATAAGGAAACCGCCTTAAGGGATAAGATAACAATCCATTCAAAAGAGTACTACAGGAAGATATTTGAACTATCCGGGAAGGAGACTGTTTCTATATCAAGCCCTCTGCTGGTTTTATTTAAGGCCGCTTATAATGATCAAATTCTTGCAGGAATTATTGTTGCTTTTTACGGTAACAGAGCCACATACCTGTATGGTGCTTCATCCAATGAAAACAGAAACCTTATGCCGGCCTATGCTCTCCAGTGGGAGGCAATAAAATATGCAAAAGAGAAAGGCTGCACAGAATACGATCTTTTCGGGATACCTCCGATATATGATCCTGATCATCCAATGAGTGGTCTTTATCGTTTCAAGACGGGGTTCGGCGGTGATATACTTCACCGACCCGGATGCTGGGATTTGCCGTTAAAGCCTGTTGTTTACCGTGTATATAGATTGGTCGAGACCCTCAGGATGTTCTATTATAAGAAATTGCGAAAGAGATGACTATAGAGAGGCTTTTGCGATGTCTGTAAATTCAACTTATTTTTGGCTTTTTGCGCCAGGTCACAGCTAATATATTAGAGAAGAAGTATTTTTTAAGTAGAAAAAGTGATACAGCGCAAAAAGCTTTTACTAAGTAACGCTTGATAAAGTTAGATGAATATGATATTATTCAGAATACCTAATTATATTAGTAATACAGGAGGAAATAATGTTTGGATTTAAAAAGACGTTTCTACTTGTTTGTTTTATAATAACCCTTAGCTCTGCAACGGAAGTTTTTGCTTCAGGGCAGAAGGAATCTATAGATATTTATTCAGGGAAGACAGGAAGAATAACAGTCTACATCTCAGGTCCGGCTGCAATGATCTCAAAGCTTGAAAAAGCTTTTGAGAAAGAGCATGGAGATGTTCTTGATCTTGTTCAGATGGGCTGCGGCCCGTTAAGACAGCGGGTCTGGTCGGAAATGGAAGCCGGGCAGATAAAGGCTGATGTTTTCTGGGGGTCCGACCCCTTGATTTATATTGCTCTTGACAACAAGGGAGCACTTGAAGCGTTCACTCCGGAAGGGATTGAAGCTGTAAGGGATGAATTCCTAACAGAAAGCAGCTATACCTTGATAAATGAACGATATATAGTTGTAATTTATAATAGCAAGAAGCTTACCGAAGAAAGAATTCCATCTTCATATGCTGATCTCCTTGATCCCGGATTAAAAGGCTTTATTGTTCAGGCAGATCCATCACAATCATCAACTGCCCTGGCCATTGTTGCCGGTTTATGGGATATACATGGACGAAACTGGGATTTTTATAGAGGTCTTGCCGCAAACAATTTCTTTCTGTCAAAGAAGAACAGCGATGTGCCTTCAAAGATACAGGAGGGAGAGTTTGATGCGGGGATCGCTCCCCACGATGCTGTCCTGCGTCTTCAGAAAAAAGCGAAGAAAGAGGGCTACCCGACACCCCTTGCTATTTGCTGGCCGGAAGAGGGTCCCCTGGCTATCCAGAGACCCATTGCCATAAGCAGGAACACTGCCCGCCCTGAAGTAAATGAACAGATTGCCCGAAGTTTTGTGAGCTTTATGATCTCGAAGCAGGCGCAGAAAATAACAACAATGTTCGGTTTTGCAAGTGTCCGAAAGGATCTTCCTTTGACGGTAGGAATTCCTGGTGACCTCGAGATAAGAAGAGTTGACTGGGATTATCTTGCCTCTCATGAAAACGATATTCGTGACGGTTTCAAAGCACTTTTTCAGTAAATATACATCCCGGGGAACACTATTGTTTCTCGGGATAATTTTATCGGTTTTCATACTGTATCCTTTTTCTATTCTCCTTCTTAGAAGCCTGGGTATTTCTGCTGAAAGTTTTAAGCCTGGAATTGATATTTTTACAAGAATTTTCTCTAAAAGAGGAACATGGAAGGCCCTTGTAAATACTATCTATACGGCCCTTTTGGTTACGGTACTTACAGCGATAATTTCCGGAATACTGGCCTGGCTGGTTGTAAGAACAGATTTTCATTTTAAAAGATTAATTAAAAATCTCTCCTTTTTAACCTTTATCATTCCTCCCTACATTCTGGCACTTTCGTGGCTGGAGTTTCTTGGAAGAAATGGTTATCTTCATAGGATTTTAGGTTATATATTCGGGCTTAAAGAGTACACTCTGGAATATTATTCTATCACCGCAGTAGCTATTGTAATGTCCATTCATCTCTATCCACTTGTGTTTATGGCTCTATGCAATGCTCTGGAAAAACATGATCCCTCTCTTGAAAATGCCGCCATTATGAGCGGTGCAACAGCATGGAAGACCACTTTCAGTATAACTATTCCCCTTATCATTCCAAGTTTTTTATCTATTGGACTTCTTGTTTTTTCAAGGACAATGGCTAATTTCGGGGTCCCTGCACTTCTGGCTCTTCCTGTAAGAAAAGAGGTTCTTACAACCAGGATCTATGCATCATTAAGTGATCTGAACATTGATGAAGCAACAGCTCTTTCCTTTCTTCTTGTTTTTCTTTCGGGGCTTGTTTTCACTTCGTACACTTTAATATTCAGGAAAAAGAGTTTTGCAACGATTAATTTTAATGGGGAAAAACCCAGGATTTATTCTCTTGGGAAAAGGAAATGGATTATTACTGCAGTGGTTTTTCTTTTTCAGGGGATTACAACAATTCTGCCGCTTGCAACAATTTTTATATCCTCTTTTCTAAAAAGGTGGGGACTTCCTCTGAAATTGGAATATCTAACGCTTAATAATTATATACAACTCCTTTTTAAAAACGATCAGGCTGTTGCAGCCTTCAGAAATAGTATAACTTATGGTATTACAGGAGCAACGTTTGCCGCTGTAATAGGCAGTTCTATAGCTTTTATCTCCCATTCTTCAGAAGCAAAAGGGGGAAAGGTTCTTGAACTTGTAGCTTCCTGGCCCATGGCTTTTCCAAATATTGTTCTGGCTGTTGCCGCTATTCTTGCCTGGAATACCCCTCCGCTTGCACTATACGGAACTCCATGGATTATCATTGTTACATATATGGTGCTGTTTACTCCTATTATAATGAAAAATGTTACAGGGTTGATTCAGAATCATGATAGAACACAAACTTTTGCAGCAAGAATTTCGGGAGCATCCCCGTTCAGGAGTTTTCTGGATGTAACATTCCCTGCAATATTTCCTGGAATAAAATCAGGCTGGCTCCTCTGTTTTCTTATTGCCTTAAAAGAAATTCCGATTTCACTAATGCTTTATTCTTCAGGTCAGGAAACCATCGGGGTCCTCCTTTTTGGAATGCAGTCACAATCTTATGGACTGGAGATGACCTCAACCCTTGCAGTAGTAATTATAGGTTTAATTTTTATCGGAAACATTATAATTCAAACAGGAAAACGGAGAATTAAGAATGAAAATGCTTCAGATTAAAGATATTTCAAAAAAGTTTGGTTTAATAACAGCTGTGGAAGATTTTTCTGTTGATATTGGTAATGGAGAACTTCTTGCTGTCCTCGGGCCGAGCGGTTGTGGTAAAAGCACTCTTCTTTCCTGTATAGCCGGTATCCTGAAAGCAGATAAAGGGGAGATATTTCTGGGCAAACGTTGTCTCTACTCCGCCCAAAAGGGTATAAATGTCCCCCCTGAAGAACGTAATATTGGATTTGTTTTTCAAAATTATGCACTTTGGCCGCATATGACTGCAGAAAGAAATATTTCCTATCCCCTGCGAATACGAAAGAGGACAAAACCGTTTATTAAAAAAGAGGTAAACCATATCTTAAGTTTACTCCGGCTGGAAGACAAAGGAAACCGGTATCCTCATCAGTTAAGCGGAGGCGAACAGCAGAGGGTCTCCCTGGGAAGGGCATTAATAATGGGTCCTGACTTGCTTCTCCTGGATGAACCACTTTCGAATCTCGATGCCCGCTTAAGAGAAGAGATGCAGAAGGAGATAAGAAAAATACAGAGAGATCTTAAACTGACTGTTATCCATGTTACCCATGACCAATCAGAGGCCCTTGCTATGTCTGACAGAATTGTTGTAATGAATAATGGGAAGTTTATACAGGAGGGAAGTCCTGACGATGTTTATAATAATCCGAATAGCATATTTGCTGCAGATTTTGTCGGTACAAGCAACATTATCCGTGGCAAGGTTGTAAAATCCATAAATAAACTTATCCTTGTATGCGGCAGTGATTTTCGGTTTGATGTGTCTCACATTCCCATTAAACCCGGGGAGCATGCAGTCTTTTCCGTACGGCCTGAAGATATTGATATTACCTTAAAGAAAAAAGGAACTGCAAACCCCGTCGGAACCGGTGTAATTGTGGAGCATATCTACAGGGGGGCCCATATCCAGTATGAAGTAAAAATAGGGGATAATTCTCTAAAAGTCCAGGTGCACCCGGCTGACTCCTTTGAAACAGGAGATGTGGTTTTTCTTTATTTTAAAAGGATTAAAAGGCTTAAATAGGCAATTTGCATTAATCTGTAATTACAATTCTCCTCCTATAAAACTAATCAAACAAACATCAGTAAACTCAAAGCCATAACAAGCATGCCCCCTATAAGGCCGAATATGGCTACATGGTGTTCCCCAAATTTCTCAGCTGTCGGTAATAGCTCATCCAGGGAAATATAAACCATTATTCCTGCAACCCCGGCGAATATAAAACCAAATGCAGCATCATTAAAAAGACTACCCAGTAACAAAAATCCTAATAATGCTCCAACAGGTTCGGCCAGACCCGAGGCAAAAGAATAGAAAAAAGCTTTTTTCCTGCTTTTTGTAGCATAATAAATTGGAACTGATACTGCAATCCCTTCCGGGATATTGTGAATTGCAATTGCAGCTCCAATACTGATTCCTAAAGCAGGGTCGTGCAGTGCTCCTATAAAAGTAGCTAATCCTTCGGGAAAGTTATGAATTCCAATGGCTAATGCGGAAAAAAGTCCCATACGCATCAGTGTCTTTTCATTTATTTGGTTATTTGAAACATTATTAATATTTTCCATTTCATGCGGATTCTCAAAAGATGGAACAAGTTTGTCTATTACTGCTATAATTGCAATACCTGCAAAGAAGGCTATTGTTGTAAACCAATATCCTTGTTTTTCTCCATATAGTGCTGTTAATGAATCGTTGGCTTTAACAAAAATCTCAACCAATGATACATAGATCATGACACCTGCAGAAAAACCCAAAGATCCGGCTAAGAATTTTGGATTGAATTTCTTAGATAAAAAAGCCATAAGGCTGCCGACTCCAGTAGCTAATCCTGCAAATATTGTTAAACCGAATGCAAATAAAAAATTTCCTGATTCCATATTTTTTTTCTCCTGTTAAAATGCACAATTAGATACCTAATTTAACCAATGATCTGAATACTTCGGGAAATATTTATATAAAGTTAGTTATATCTAATAAAATTAAAGTTATCTAAATTTATCCTGATAGTCAAGTGCTGTAGCAAATTAGTTTTATAAGGGATGCTCAATAAATTGTAATTATATTAGTTTTATCTTATAAAATTAGTTGACATATTTGGATTTTCGAATAAGATTAAAATTATGAAAACTTCAATTGTCAGTAGTGATGTTAAACTAACTTCAAACATGGAAGATTATCTTGAAGCCATATCGAACCTTGAAAAGAAAAACAGGGTAGCCAGAGTAAGAGATATCGCTTCTACTCTGAAAGTTAAAATGCCTTCAGTAACCAGTGCTCTTAAGGTGCTTAGAGAAAATGGTCTTATAAATTACGAAAAGAACTCCTTTATCATTTTAACAGAAAAAGGTGCTGATATTGCAAATACTATCACAAAAAAACATAATACATTAACTCGTTTCCTGGAAACTATTCTGCTCATCACTCCAAATGAAAGGGCACAGGGTATGGCCTGTAAAATGGAACATGCGGTCGATTGTGACACGTTAAACAGAATGACAAGATTCATCGATGCTTTTGATGAAGAAATGACAGGCCTGGGGAAAATAGATGCAAAGAAATGGAAAGATCTTATTGAGGGAAAAGAAAAATAATCCATGCTTATAAGTAATCTCTTGAGTCTTTAATAATTTTTTAATTCTCCTGCAGAAAACGGCTTACCATGGGCGGGAAATATTTCTTTAGCTCCCATGGAAATAAGTTTCTTCCAGCTTTTATATACAGATGTCATATCCTGTATAAATATAGGCCTGTGTTTAGCGCCTAAAACAGGCGGCGTATTCATAGCAGCATCGCCTACAAAGGCGCTGCCGTCAGCCAGTAAAAGTGAAATAGAGTCTGCAGAGTGCCCCGGGGTATATAAAATGCTTCCATTCAGGCCTGTTTCTTTCAGTAAATCGAAGGTATCATCTTCAAGAATATAGTCTGTATCTCTTAATTCAACAGGCGGATAGGTGAATTGACTTAACATAGACGCCAGACCTAACATAAATTTTAGCCTTAAATTTACACCCTTTAAATCCGGATCCATTCTGCCGTTTTCAAGATAGGGTTTAGCTGCTTTATGTACAATTATCTTTGCACCGCTGTTTTTAACAAGCTGTGCTGCGAATCCGGCGTGATCATTATGGTGATGGGTTAATAGAAGATATTTAATTTCCGAAATATTAATATTTATTTCATTCAATTTTTGTACAAATAATTCATATTTATCAGGATAACTTGTATCGATTAACAAATAACCATTATTAACATTCAGCAGATAAACATTTGTAGGACCGAGTGTTATGGTTTTCATTCTATACTCCTTTAGGATATACCGCTGATTGCGGAGACTCCATTTTATGGTGTTTAGATTCTGGGGATAGATGATGATGTTCAGGCTTTTTTAGATCAAGAGAAATTGCTCCTACTGGACAGTTATGATAGCATTCTGCGCAACAAATACATTCAAAATAAAAATTAGTTTTTTGTGGTTTACCGTCAATCATTTCATATAGATTGACGGGACATCTTTCAGCGCATAGACCACAGCCAATACATTTATCATAATTAATTTCTACCACTTTAGGGAACATTATTTTACGAAGAAGCTTTTGCCCGAAAAGCTTACTTCCAAATTTTTCAGGGCCAAATGGAGTGTAGTTAAAAGATTTCCGTATATCTTTAATTTCTGAGAGTTTTTTATTGGCTATCTTTGTTATTCTTTCTACAAATTCTTCTATAACAGGGAATGATTCTTTTCCTGGTTTATTTTCATTTATCCTAAATGCAAGTTTTTTTGTAAGTGTATGAAATACACCTAATTTCATCCCTAAAATATTTATTCGTTTGCGTCTATAAAACAAATCTCCTGCTTCCGTAAGTGCAATAATGGTGTGAAGCCCGCCATATGTAACGAATGGAACAGCTAGTTTTCCCCATTTTTTATCCGGGTAAGGCAATGCTTTTATTATTTTCATTGCATTTCCTTCAAAATGCCCTGCATATACCGGGCCGCCGACACAAATTAAATCATGCGGTTCTACATTTTCCTCAAGATATTGCGCCATCTTATTTTCTCTGAAAACTGTCTCATTTCTTGTAATATCCAATAGTTGAACCTGCATGCCTCTGTCTATCATACTTTTTTCCATCATCTTTGCCGCCTTCAAGGTATGCCCCGAAGGACTAAAAACAATTATTGCCACTTTAATATTCGTTTTCATTAATGTCTCCTTTCATTTCACTTATTTTCAAACCAAAATTATTTTTGATCTTTAGGTCTTTCTTTTCATATTCTGAAAGAAAATCCAGGGCATAGAAGTTTAATTCTAATTTTCTTCTACACCCCCAATGATCTGGTAGAATCCTTCATCAATTTCATATTTCCTTCCTAAACCTGAAAACCTTCCCCTTTCGATCATCCAACGTGAACAAGTTCCCTTTCGTTATGACATCCAGAAACTCATCTACAACCAGATGTTCAGCTGTAGCGCAAAGGCAGCCGTTCGGTTTCAACACGCGG
>JAUVLL010000169.1 GCA_030600745.1 Spirochaetaceae bacterium
CAATCTTTTTTCTGAATATAATGGTGCATTTATAGAAAACTATACGGCAGTTGAATTAATAAAATCAGGGTTTGAAGAACTGTTTTACTGGACAAGTAAATTTGATGCAGAGCTTGATTTTGTAGTTTCCAATAAAGAAAATGTAATAATACCTATTGAAGTAAAAAGCGGTATGAGTAAGCAAAAAAAGAGTTTGAAAGTCTATGAAGAAAAATATAATCCTGAAATTTTGGTAAGATTCTCACCCCGGAATTTTGTAAGGGATGATAAATTTATTAACATTCCCCTTTATGCTGTTCCTTTTTTAGGGAAATTACAATCCTAAAATATTAACTATACGTATTGTTGCAATTATATCTGGATGAACCCCAGGGTTCAAATGTAACATTTCCTCTTCCTGATGAATCTATTGGAGAAAGTGATTTTATAGTTTCTATTTCTGTTGATAGTAGAATTGCTTTCCCGATTATAATGAAAAACTTCAGACTTCAGAAAAAACTTACACAGAAAGAAGCCCAGAGGACCATTGGTTTTACCAGTCAGAATAGTTATGTACGGTTGGAAAATCCTGGAAATCCAGGGCTTGAGACATTGGACAAATTTGTAAAGGCATTCCCTGATTTTCCAATTGATAAATGCTTTTCTATTAGTGTATAGATTCATACAGGAGAAAAGAAATGAACAATCCCCAAAATAGTTATAATTTTGACAGTGAAGAACTTGAGATATTAAAAGCTTTCGAAAATGGTAAATTAAATGGATCTAAACCCTCTGAGTCTATAGTTCTTGCTGCACAACAGACTCTAAAAAAGAATAAAAATATTAATATAAGAATTTCAGAAATTTCCATTTTAATTCTTAATCAGTTTAAAATGTCTTCGAATAAGTTTAAGTGTTTCAGGATTTCCTGATACAAAAGAATCAGGAGCTTTAGCTCTGTTTACAAGAGCCTTGTTAGTTGATTCCTCAGTTGATTCCTCCGTCCCCTGTCATGCGTAGGTATGTTGCATATACCGTTCCTGCGGCTTATTTAACATAAATATTAATGAAATATTTCTCTGAAGGAGTAACTTTTTTGCTATAATTATGTTAATCTGATTAGAGGCAAAATGGATAAAACAGTAATTAGAAAAACAAAACTAAAAAATCTAAAAAGTGACTTTGAGTATTGGCAAAAGCAACCTTTAAGTTCAAGATTAGCCGCATTGCAGGAAATAAGAGAAGAATATATAAGATGGAAATATGATAATAGACAAGAATTTCAAAGAGTTTATTCAATTATTAAACAAAAATAGAGTCAAATATCTTATTGTGGGGGGGATATGCTGTTGCGCTGCACGGGCATCGGGCAGACATCAGGATTTAGCTGATTTAGAAAACCTGGAATAAAAAAAATCTACTGTTTGTGAATTGTGCAATTTTTTAATTACTGAAAAATATATTGCAAATATACTTATTAAAGAAAATATAATTACAAAAAAAACATTGACAAAGAAAGAATACTTGCATCATAATATATCTTATCAATCAGTTGAAAAGGTGTAATATGATAACAAAATCCGACAGCTACAACAGAATTCTTGAAAAATATGATGATTTACCTAAGCAGCAGAAAAAAATAGCAGATTACATAATAAATCGCTACGACGAAGTTGTGTTTTTCTCCATCACAAAGCTGGCAACGACTCTCCAGGTGAGTGAGGCTACAGTTGTCAGGTTCGCTCAGAACCTTGGACATAAGGGGTTTCCTGAACTCAAAGAAGATCTGGTAAAATATTACAGAGAGTATCTTACCCCCGGTGAGAGGATGAAGAGATCTATCGAGGAATTACCTGATGATCCCCTTCAGTATAAGAGCCATGTGAACAGAGAAATACAGCTTCTTCAGGATTCCATAACTGCCCTGGATAATGATAATTTTATAAAAGCTGTGGATCATATAGTTAACGCGAACAGAATTTATATATTCGGGAACGGCGGCAATGAATGTCTTGCAAATCATCTGACTTTCCGGCTTTCCCGGTTTAAATTAAAAGCTGTTCAGCAGTCTGTATCCGGTAAAAACCTGTTTGAGAAACTGCTCCAGATTGAAAGCACAGATATGATTATAGCTTTTCATTTTTATAAACCGACTGTAGATTTTCGTAGACTCATGGAAGTTTGTGCAGAGAAAAAAATCCCGGTCCTCTTAATTACTGACAGTCTGATTCCACCGATGATCAGGGATGCAGATATTATTCTTCTTGCACCAAGAGGTTCAGCAGGAACTTTCCACTCACAGGTAGTCCCGATGGCAATAAATAACGCACTTATCAATGGTGTTGCCAGCAGAATGGGTGAGAAGGCTGTTAACGCCTTACAGGAATTAACTGAGATGAGACGAAAACATTATTTCAACAATTTTTCTTCTACAGATATGGAGGAGTAAAAATTGTGACAAATGGGATTCTTTTAGGAGCTGTTTGTTTTCAGGAGTATCCGGAGGGTTATCTGGACTTTCTGGAACTTGCTGCGGAACTGGATCTGGGTTGGGTTGAGTTTAAATATGAGTTTCCGCTCTGCGTTCACAGTAAATCAAAGAAATATCCGGAAATAAGGAAACGGGCAGATCTTTTGGGTATTGGTTTATCTATGCACACTGCCTTTGATGGTTTGAATATTGCATCAATTGATGGGAACGAGCGAATGGAGTCTGTCAAAAGGGTAAAAGAATCTATAGAAGCTGCATCAGAGATGGAGATAACTCATGCCACTCTTCATGCAGGGCATCTTATGTCTATTAGTTATTCAGCAAAAAACTGGGATTTGTCAAAAAAATATAATATTGAAAGTATACGGGAGCTGGTTGAGTTTGCAGCACCCCTTGGATTAACTCTGTGTCTTGAAAATGGAAATGCTTTTAAAAGATCTGCTTTGAAACACGGGTTGTTTCCTGGTGACCTGAAGTATATTAGAGAAAATGTAGGAATGGAGCTCAAATTTACCATAGATTTTGGGCATGCAATTTATTTAAGCAGGGATCCCTCCTTTCTTGTGTCAGAACTTGGAACGTATAATGTAAAACTCTCTCATCTTCACAGCAATTCCGGAATGGTAGATTCTCATAGCCCATTGGGTACAGGTGTTCTGGAGCTGGAAAAGCTTATTGGCAGATATATTGATGATGAATGGAAATTCCCTCTCTCTATTGAGATGAAGAGCGAAGATAATCTTAGTAACTCACTTGAAGCAGTAAGGAGAGTTATCAATAAAATTGAAAGTGAACAATAGTGGGAATCTTTAAAGCAAATGATATTAGAGGTAAATATCCTGTCGAACTTGATCAGGAGACTCTTTATTCTATCGGTTTTTATCTTCCGCATATCCTGAAAACAGATAAAATTCTTGTTGGCAGGGATACACGAACTTCCTCCAATGAGGTCTTTGATATTTTATCGAAAGGGATAACTGACAACGGGGCTGATGTTGTAGATATAGGATTGTGTGATACCCCGGCAGTTTATTTTGCAACAGCATTTTATAAATTTGACGGGAGTGTAATGATAACAGCATCCCATAATCCTCCTGAATATAACGGTCTTAAAATTTCCCGTTCAGAAGCCATTCCCGTAGGGCCGGATACCGGACTTGGAGAATTTGAAAGTCTTATAAAATCCAGGACGGTACCGGTCTCAAAAAAAGGAAGAATCACTAATCTTGATATATCCCGGGATTATAAAAATCATATCCGGAAGTTTATGTCAGATTATTCAGGTATACAAGCAGTCTTTGACTGTGGTAATGCTGCTGCAGTAGCCTATGTTCATAAAATATTTGCAGGTACTTCTTTACATTTTACAACTCTTTTTGATGAGCCGAATGGCACTTTTCCTAATCATGGGCCTAATCCTCTGGAAAAAGAAAGCTGGGTAAGTATCAATAAAGAGATTCTAAAACAGAAGGCAGATCTTGGTATTATCTTTGATGGTGATGCTGACCGGGCTGTGTTTTTTGACGAAAAGGGTGGGTTTATATCTCCGGATATTATTACAGCACTTATAGGTCATTACTACTATGATAAAAAAACAGACCCCGGTAGCAACATTAGTGATGGTCAAATGTACTACGATATCAGATCCTCCCGGAGCGTTTCGGAGTACATTGAAACTTTAGGTGGTAAATCATCTCCCTGCAGAACCGGGCATGCAAATATAAAAAAAATCCTAAAGGAAAGTAATGGAACCTATGCCGGGGAGCTTTCAGGACATTACTATTTCAGGGAGAATTACTTTTGTGATTCAGGTTTTATAGCTGCTGCAGTTGTTCTTGGAATAATTAAAAAGTTGCAGGTACCGGTTTCTGAAATATCAGGAAAAATAAATCCTTACTCATTTTCAGGTGAAATAAATTTTGAAGTTAAAGATCAGAAATTAATTTTAACTAAGATTGAAGAATATTTCCCTGAAGGAAAGGTTAACAGACTGGATGGAGTACGAATAGATTTTAATTCCTGGTGGTTTATTTTAACACCTTCCAGAGCAGAGCCCTTGTTAAGGCTTGTAGTTGAAGCAGAAAGTAATGAGATTATGAAAGAGAAAATTAAAGAACTTAAAGCTATAATTGAAAGTTTTGAATAAATTTTACGCTAAAGGGGATAAAAGATGAAAAGATTAGTTACAGTAATAATCATTCTGTCTGTAGTGAGTACTCTTTTTGCCGGCGGCAAAACAGAAACTGAAAGAACTCTGGGTGAATGAGAAGAGTGGGCTCAGCTTGGAGATTACAAACCTGTAGAAGATGATTGGGCTGCCATAAAGACAACAGCCAAAGAAGAAAAGGAGCTTGTTGTATATTCTTTTTCTTCAAGAGTGTTCGATTTTGGAAGAACCTTTTATAATAAGTATGGTATTAAAGTTATTGCTCATGATATGTCAACACCTTCACTTCTGGAGAAATTAGTTCGTGAACAGGATGCAGGCATCACGTGGATATGGAAGAAGCCTATCAGGATGAATTTGGTGAGGAACTTATTAAAAGTTATTAAGGTGAGAGATTTCTGGTTGCAGAATCAATAGTATGAAAATAAATTTACAAAAAAGGAGTAAATGAAAAATATATTTCTTTACAATACAATTTTACAAATATTTAGGAGGAAATCATGAAAAGATTGATTATGATCGCGCTTATTACAGTTACATTACTGGCGATGATTGGATGTGTGTCAGGGCCGCCGGCATTTGATGCATTTGAGAAAGACCAGGGTGTTGTCATGCCGTATCTGATGTTTGGTGATAAAACAGAAGGTGAGCACGACAGTGAAGCATATCTGTTTGACAAACCTAAACCAATAGCAGCTGATTCCCAGGGTAATATCTATGTAGGTGGAAAGAAATTTCTCCTTACAAAATATACATCAGAGGGTGAATTCGTTAAAATACTTGCTGAACGCGGGGATGAAGATGGACAGATCAATTATGTTAAGGGTATTGCCTGTAACAGTATGGACTATGTTTATGCTACAGACTCTATTAATAAGAGAATCAACATTTTTGATGCTGAAGGTAACTGGATAAGAAGCTTTGGAGAAGAAGGTAATGGTCCTGGACAGTTTAGTGATATTGGGCCAATCTGCATCGATGAAGATGACAATCTCTATGTTTCTGATGATGATAACGGTGTAGTTGTATTTGATAAAGACGACAATTACATTAAAAGCATTGGAATAAAGGGTGATGATGAAGGACAGACATCAGAATTCGGCTGGCTTGCAACAGATGACAAACTCAGACAACTATATGTTGCAGTAGATGGTCTTGGAAAGATCGATGTCTATGACATGGATACCGGTGAATTGAAGTTTGACATGGGTGGTCTTGGAAATGGACCCGGCATGTGGGAAGAAGATATCGAAGGTCTTGCCGTTGGCCCATGGGGATTATTATTTGCTATGGATGAAGCAGGTGGAAATATCAAGGTTTTCCAGGGTGACGGAACTTTTGTAACCCAGTGGGGGAAAGCCGGTCTTTATGAAGGTGAACTGGCAAGCAGTGAATCAATTGCCTATGATCCAAAAAACAGAAGAATTGTTGTAGCAGATGAAAAGAACTATAGAGTACAGGTATTTTCACTTGATGCTTTAGGTTTCTAATTTCTATACTGGGCAGGAGGTAATTCCTGCCCTAAAAATATCATATAAATTTTAGATGTCTATCAGGCTGATATTTACTATTCTGTGGTTATTGAAATTCATAATATTAAATCGATAATAAATTCAAGGAGCTTTGGTGAGCATTTTTAAAGAGAATGATATTAGAGGATTATATCCTGGCGACTGGGATAAAAATACAGCTTATAGAATTGGAAAAAGTTTACCGGATATTTTTTCCGGAAAAAATATTGTTATTGGAAGAGATGGTCGTGACTCTTCCAATGAAATTCTGGAATGCTTAATAAAAGGTCTTACAGAAAGAGGTGTTACTGTTACCGATATAGGAATAGTTGATACTCCTGCTGTTTATTTTTCAATTGGTAATTATAATTTTGATGGTGGAATTATGATTACCGCTTCACATAATCCTGTTGGATATAATGGTCTGAAAATTACTGGAAAAAATGCTTCTCCTATAGAATACACAAGTGGTTTAAAAAAACTTGAAGAACTTATACATGATAATAATATATATGAAAAAGAAAGTATTGGTAAAGTTATATCACTTGATATAACTGATGACTATATAAAATATCTAAAAGGGTTTCAAACAAGTAAAAAGAAAATAAAAGCGGTATTTGACTGTTCCAATGGAGCAGCCGGACGGTTTATTAAAAATATACTGGCAGATTTTAAAGGTGAAGCTGTTCTTTTAAACAGTGAGATAGACGGTACCTTTCCAAACCATGGTCCCAATCCTGTTTTGCCGGATAATCTAAAACAGTTAAAAGATAAAGTAAAAGATGTCGGTGCTGATATTGGGTTTTGTTTTGATGGTGACGGTGATCGTGTTGTAGTAATTGACAGCTCCAGTAATATTGTTTCTCCCGATTTCATTACTGCCGTAATTGGTTTGTACTATTTTAAATTTCATCCTGAAAAAATAAATGGAAACAAGAAAGTACTTGTTGATATACGTTCATCCAACAGCATTGGAGAAGTTTTATCGGAAATGGGTGCCGATGTTGATACCTGTCCTGTAGGGCATGCAAAAATTAAAAAACTACTTCGGAAAAAAAATGCT
>JAUVLL010000180.1 GCA_030600745.1 Spirochaetaceae bacterium
ATCTGCAATAGAAGATATTCTGTATACATGTTCCCTCATATTAAGTGTACAGAAAAGGATTGTCAGTATTTCTCTTTAAATGGAAATGATAAATGCCTTAAGCATATAAGCGATAGAGATGCATATATTAAGACGGCTACCCTGGAATTACAACAGGAGGAAATGATACGTAACTGTAATCTCTCTACCATTGAGCTGGATTCTATTGAGCTCAAAAATAAAATGATTATAGTGGCTAACTTTTCCAACAGTATTTTTACAAATATTGATTTTACAGGCTCAAGTATTCTTTTTTCATTATTCGAGTATTCCACTTTTACCAACTGCAAATTTAATAATACTATAATTAAATACACCAACTTTGCAGGATCTGCTTTTATTAACTGTAGTTTTATTGATTCAAACATAGTTAATTCAAATTTTAACGGTATAAATGCGGTTGATTCATCGTTCAATGAATCTGACCTTTATTACTCAACATTTACCTCATCTAAATTAAAACGTGTAACTTTTATCGAATGCAATCTTAAGAAAACTGATTTTTATAATTCAAACCGGGAAAATGTCAATTTTAAATATTCAAATTATGAAGAAGCTCTCTTCTTCAGGGATTGGTAGTTTATGCGTTGTTTTATAAATTTTTCTCTCATCGGTTTTTCAAACACATATCTTATAGGACCTGATAAGGGTGGTGACGCTATTATTATTGATCCGGGAGAAATGAATATTAAACTTCTAAATCTTATTGAGGAAAATAATTTCTACCTGCGTCATATTCTGGTAACTCATAATCACATGCCGCATATAAGCGGTATCAAAACACTTTTAAAAATATATGATGCCGTTATTTACAGCGCCTCTGATCAAATTCTCACATTTCCATCAAAAGTTATTTCTCAAGGTACTTTTCTTAATCTTTCCGGTACTGAAGTGGAAGTATTGGAATTTGCAGGTCATTCAGAAGATTCTCTTGTTTACAAAATTGGTAAAATGCTTTTTACAGGTGATACCCTCTGTGCAGGAAATCTTGGTCAGGGTGAAAATAAAGAATCAATTAATTTAATTAGAAAATCTGTTTCCACTAAAATTAAAAATATGGATGACAGTATCCTTGTTTTCCCGGGACATGGGCCACCATCTACAATTAAAGCAGAAAAAGATTTTAATCCTGAATTAATTTAATTATTGAAAGAACATTTTCTGCCGGGCTGCTGAGTCTTTTAATAACTTTGTGAAATCGTTGTGGAAGAGGTGCAGTAAAGGTGCTGATTTTATCAGTTTCACCAGGAAGAGTAATGGAAAGTCTATAGGCATGGAGCATAAGGCTTATATCGTGGAAAATTCCGGATTTACGACCATAAACAGGATCACCAAGAATTGGGTTCCCCAAATACAGCATATGAACCCTTAACTGATGAGTTCTGCCTGTTTCCAGTTTTAAATGAAGAAGACTGAAGTTATCCCAGGCTTTAATAAGTTTATATATTGTTACAGCCTTTTTACCTCTGTTTTCCGAAACTATAAATTTCTTTCTATTATTCTGATCTCTGGCAATATATGTTTCGATTTTCCCTTCATGTTTTACAGGGGTTCCCTTTACAACGGCAAGATAACTTTTTTTTGTACTCCTGTTTCTAAACTGTGATGAGAGAGTTTCCAGAGCATCAGGATTTTTAGCTGAAATTAATACACCGGAGGTCTCCTTGTCCAGTCTGTGAACTATTCCCGGTCTGATATCATCCCGGGGAAACTTATCTTTCATTTCAAGACAATGGAATAATAGTCCATGAACAAGAGTTCCTGAAAAATTTCCTGCACCCGGATGAACAACCATTCCCTGAGGTTTATTTATTACTATGCAGTTATTGTCCTCATATATAACATCCAGATCCATTTTTTCGGGAGTAAGCTGTAAAGGTTCCGGATTATTGTATTCTACTGTTATAGTGTCTCCGGAATTTAGAATCTTACTCAGTTTAATTTCTTTATTGTGAAGTAATACTCTAACATTCCTATTCTTAATCTGGCTTCTGGTAAAGATTTTTAAATTATCTGCTATGTAACGATCAACCCTGAGACCAGTGGGATTTTCAATATCTACTGTAAATATTTCTGATACATCTCTAGTCATTCCATGGTTGTCCAAGCAAGTAATCTACCAAAGCAAAAACAGCTGAAAATGAAACAGATAAAGCAATTATCTGCCATTTTTCATCATTTGTTCTTATAGGAGGTGTCTTGTTTCCAAGAAGAGCAGGAACTAATGTACTATCAAAATCATTGGATGCATATCTGTAGAAATCATACGAAAAACTGGTATAAAAAAAAGAAAATGGGATTGTACCGAAAAATATTATTTCCGCTCTTCTAAGATCTTGTGCCCACCCGGGGAATTCATCCGCATCATAGGGTTCATATTCAGGAAGACTTTCACCGGAAAATAAAGGAATTGTACTGAAGATAAAAAACACCAGGACAATTGAAGTTAATCTCATTAATAATTTCTTGCCCCGAAAAGAGCTGTTCCAACACGGATTAGAGTTGATCCTTCTTCTACTGCTATTTCATAATCACCGGACATCCCCATTGAAAGACCATCTATTCCTGCTTCCGGATATTTGATATTCACTTTATCCCTTAACAGACGAAGAAAACGGAAAGACCTGCGAATTTCTCTTACATTATTACTGAGGGGTCCTATTGTCATCAATCCTTTTACTGTAATGTTTTTCATTTGAAGGATTTCCTCAAGTGCCGTAAAAAATTCATCTTCCCTGACAAATCCGCTTTTTGACTCCTCTCCGGAGGTATTGTATTCAAGATAGACATCAATTGTTTTGGAAGTTTCTGTACAAAATTTATTGATCATTGCTGCAATTTTCAGCCTGTCTACAGATTCTATACATGAAGAAATATCTACTGCTTTTTTTACTTTATTTGATTGAAGATGGCCAATTATATGCAGTTCCGCATCTTTATGAAAATCCGGGAACTTTTCAGTTGCTTCCTGTATACGATTTTCACCAAACAACCTGAAACCAACATCATAGGCAGACCTGACAATATCTATACTTCGTGTTTTTGTAACAGCCATTATTTGTACATTATCTGAAGATCTTCCAGCTTTTTGTTTTGCCTTTTCAACATTTTCTATTATTCTATTGTAATTTTCTCTTAATCCATTCATATCCAAACCTTATCATATTTTTTATTTCCTCTCAAGATTGTCATGGTACTAATAATGAGCTATATTCCCAGCATGAATAAATTTACTCTTACATTACTATTATTTCTAGTAAGCTCTATTACTTTATCTGCCTCTGACAGTGTCCTGGATAATCTGTCAGATGAAAACAGAACAATACTCTTTAATTCAGGGGAAATAAGCAGATACTTCTTTAAAAAGGGAAAGCCTGAATTCCTGTTTGCTACATCCTATAAAAACGACTTATTAAATGAAATTGCTAATTTAGATATTACAATCGGTATTGAATCACTCTATTTTATTGAATACAGCGAGGATATTACTCTTCTTTCTATCTACAACACTCTTTTGTCCGTTAAAACAATGAAATGTATTGAGTATTACTCTCAGTCAAGAAAGAAAATGCGGACGTTATTTACAGAAAGTCATGGAATTGTAAACCTGGACAATCTAAAACAGTTGGATGATCCTGTTGTTGAGACAATTCCTTCTGTTCTTAATCGTTTTCTACTCCAAACAGATAAAACTTTCGGTGAAAATCTGTATGTGGCAACCTACAGATCAGACGGGAATGCAATCTGGGTTAATATGGTTAATAAAACAAAAATGAAATATAAATTTATCCCAATGCTGAAACCTGATAAGATGAGTGTAAATCTCTTAATTCTGCCTGTAGAAGATGGTCTCCTTTTTTATGGGGTCACTGCAGCAGAAACAACTTCTTTCCTTGGGTTAGAGAAAGCAAAAAAAGAATCATTTTATAACAGGATAAAGGCAATGTTTAACTGGTTTTCGGATCAGCTGGCTGTGAAAGTTCCATAAATATGGATTTAAAAAACATCATAATCATCTCCCCGTCCATTGTGATGTCTTCAAGGAGTTTTGTTTTAAGTTCTTCTATTCGCTCACTGTCCGGATTGGATGTTTTTATGTAGTTGGATGTTCTTGCCAGACGAAAAGCAGTTATCAGCTCCTTTGTACTAAGACAGTTATTCCATGGCCAGGCTGAAGATCCCCTGCATAGAGAGGGAGGGTTTTCCAGAAACAAATCTCTATTCTGCCAGACTACAAGGCCCGGAACGGGATAGTAAAGAGAGATACCAATTGTGGTATTAAGGGAGTGCAGGTAATTTATGGTCTGAACCGTTTTAAAAGAGGTATCTCCCTTCAGGCCGCAGATAAAGTAGGTTACAGCAGGTATATTAAGTTTGTCGCTGTATTCGATAATAGATTCCAGTTTATTAAGATTTCCAGATCTTTTCTCTTTTTTAAGCTGCTCCTGATCCATAGAGGCCATAGAGAGGTTAAGCTGAACAATATTAAGGTTCTTGAATTTATCAAGCAGTTTCCTGTCCAGAAGAAGATAGTCCATTCCGTTTTCTGTAGTAAAAGAAAAATCTATTTCATTTTCATAACATTTTTCTTTTATGTAGTTAAGAATTTCAAGAAAATATTCTTTATAAAACAAAATATTATCATCTTCAAAATTGATATGCAGCTTCTTCCTATTCTGATCTTGTTTTGCTGGTAAGGTATTAGACAAATTATTCGTATCTGCAATTTTATTTATAAGAGAATTCATCCCTTTTTTTAGATCTCCTAAAGGAACCTTTCTTAGAGATCTTCCAAAAACAAGGTAATTAGCGCAAAAACTGCACATTTTTGGGCATCCCCTGCTTATAATGGTAGATACTGTAAAACGACTATTTTTTCTGCTTTTTATACTATATACAAATGGTAATGCTCCATTAAAACCAGGATCTATAATTTTACCAGTAAAAGGATAATCACCTTTACCAGCCATATCCTCGATTTCTGATACTGCATCTTCCCCTTCTCCTGCTACTACCAGATCGGTACAGGAAGTAAAATATTCCGGCATAACTGTTACTCCCGGCCCTCCAGCCACCAGCAGAAAAGCGGTTGACTGCTGCTGACGAACCTTTTTCAGCTTCTCCAGCAGCCTCCGGGTATTATCAGCATAACTCCATGCGAAGCACGAAACAGCAACAACATCAGGTTTATACTCTTCAATTTTTTTGGCACAAATTTCAATAGAAGGACCAAAACGGTAGTACTGTCTGAACCAGGATGTACCCTGCATATCCTGAGCTTGTTTGAAGAGATACGGGCCAAGATAACTTAGTCTGCCCGGAAGGCTGATCTGTTTTTTAAGGGGTTTTTCCATAGTACAATTTAATATCTGACATCTGTGACCCCTTGCTTTCCATAATGCTGCAAGTGTATGCAGTCCCAGAACAGAACTCCGGTGGGGAGTAAAATAAAAATCTTCCACAGGCGGCTGTACCAGTACAATTTTCAGTGAGCCGGGATTATTCAAAGATTTATCTCCCTATTTTACACTTATATGGGTTGAAATTATCAACTTAAATTTGCATTTTTCCTGTTTCTTCATTAGTGATACTATAGTTTAATATGATTCTGAAAATCAACTTATCGCCGTGCCCCTACACCATAGACACAATAAGAATCCTATTATCTTTTTTAATTATAGAGCGGCACGAAGAATTGTGCCGCTTCTTCATCAAGAGAAAGCATCGAACTGCATTAATATAAGGGGCTGCCCGTTACTTGTCCAACAAGAATATTTAAGGCAAACAAAATCTTCTCAAGTGTTTTTCCCAGAGGATCAACAATAGGATCACCGTATTCATCAGCCATAAGTATACCATGTCCGAAACCTTTTATAGGGATCTGCGTTAAAAAAGGTGACGGTATTTCTGCTGCATATGCATAAGCTGTTTCATGACGGAACGGTACAGCAGGATCACGTGTAATATGGAGTGTTACCACGGGAATTGTCAGCTCACCGTCCGGTTTATACCAGTGTTCAAGATACTTTTCCGCGGAAGGACTCGCTACAAACCGTTCAACATCAAATTCAACAGTAGAACCATAGGTATACATACACTCAGTATTATCCAGCGGCATTGCTCCGTGCGTCTTGATAAAGAGATCACCCGTACCATAGATATTATACCAGAGCGCTGTGGCAATTGTGGTGGCAAATTCGGGAACAAAAGCAGGATTTGTCCCCATGTACTCAACAGGAAATAGAGGAACATCATCAACTGCTACACTTGCCATTTTCGCTGCTTTAACAGGATCCGACACAAGCAATCCGGCTATAAGAGGTGCTATATCGGTAATAAAAAGTGTTGAATACAGATATTCAGGGTGATTAACCAGATCGGGATGTACATCAACAGCACTGCTGTCTGAGGTTCCTGTAAGATCATAACCCAGTGCTAATGCCAGATTTGCAGCAGCTTCCTTTAATTCAGGTGAAACAGGGAGAATTCCCAAAGCGATGCCTTTCACAACATTCTTATAAAAGTGATCAAATGCCAGTCGGGTATTGAGAATATGGGCAAATTCCAGTTTTGCTCCGCCGACCGGCCCTGCAAAAGCAAGAACGCCGCTAAACAGTTCCGGATTCTGTTCTGCAAGCTTTACAACAATAAGGGCCCCTTCTGAAATACCGAAGAGATATATATTGTTCGGTGTTCCAAATTTACCGACAAAATAATCCTGCAGCTGACGTGACCGTATAACACCGCTTTTTACGGCCCATCCGCTTTCTGAGTAACTGGAAAAGGCAACAGCAACTCCGGCCCTTACAAATTCTGGAATTGCCAGGGTTACCATCCCGTACTCTTCC
>JAUVLL010000042.1 GCA_030600745.1 Spirochaetaceae bacterium
TCGGGAATGGTCACCGGACAAGTGGGTGCAGTTTGGATGGGTCAGTGGAGCTCTTGCCGCCACATTGTTAACCGATTATGGCCAGCCTGCAGATGAGGAGCAGGTTTGGAGTATCTGGAAGGGGAATGCCCGGGTTAAGCGGTAGTTAATAATGCTAAATATCCAAACATAACCAGATTTTTACATATTTTTGTATAAAATACCAAACATAACCTGTATTTAGACTTGTTTTCTTATGAGATTTTACTTTATTATGTATTTATCACATATATTACACATATAAAGAAACCGGTAAAGGATTCCTTAATGTTAGAAACAATCAGAAAATACAATTTTTGGGGAGAAGAGAAAGTCTCTGTCGGCTATATAAGAACAGAGTATATTAATAAAATATCAAATTTTTTAGGGAACAGATTAATTAAAGTATTACTTGGACAACGACGCTCTGGGAAAAGTTTTATTTTAAGGATGATAATAAGGAAACTGATCGAATCTGATGAAGTACCACGAAACAATATTTTTTATATTAATAAGGATATCAGAGTATTTGATTTTATAGAAAATGCAAAAATATTAGGCGAAGTTATTGACGAATATCATAAAGTGTTAAAGCCCAAAGGTAAGGTATATATTTTTATAGACGAGATTCAGGAAATTAAAAATTGGGAAAAAATTGCAAATTCATTATCTCAGGACTATACACAGGAATATGAACTGTTTATTGCAGGTTCAAATTCAAAACTGCTGTCTGGAGAATTATCTACATATTTAAGTGGCCGATTTATAACAATAAATATTTATCCATTTAGTTTTTCTGAATATCTTGGATTTTATAATTTAGAGTCCGATAAAAAAAATTATATTAACTATTTACAGACAGGTGGTATACCCGAACTCTATAATCTGCCTAATGAGGAATTGAGAATAAACTATATTTCTTCTCTAAAAGATTCTATAATTTTACGAGATATTATTCAGAGATATAATATTAGGGATGTTGTTTTACTTAGAAGGTTAATAGATTTTGTAATAGATTCCCAATCTTCACTCTTTTCGATAAATAAGGTTGTAAATACATTTATATCAATAGGAATTAAAACTAATCAGGAAACAATTTCAGCATATTTGGGATATTTGGCCAATGTATTTTTCCTCCATGAATCAGCTCGCTATGATTTGAAGGGAAAGCGAATTTTAAAGGGTGAGAGAAAATATTACCTGAATGATTTAAGTTTCAAAAACTATTTGACATCTTCTTTTGATAAAGGTATTGGTGAATTACTGGAAAATGCAGTTTATCTGCACTACAAAAGAGAAGGGTATCAAATTTATACTGGTATTTTTAACAACAAAGAAATTGATTTTGTTATCGAAAAAAATGGGAATAAAAAGTATATTCAGGTTGCATACACATTAGCTGATGAAGCAGTTATTGAGCGGGAGTTTGGAAATTTAAAAAAGATTAAAGATAACTTTGAGAAAATTGTTGTAACCCTTGATGATATTTCAATTGGGAATATAGATGGAATAAAAAATCTACAAGCCTGGGAATTAGGATATGGAAAATAATATTTCCAAATTTTTTATTGGCTCCGAGACAGCCTCAACAATAAGATTAGCAGAACTCTTTTTTACAAGAATAGAAACAGATTTCTGAATGGGCACATTCCCTGTTCCAATGGATCCATGATCATCATTATAATAGTGATTGCTCCCGCTGACTGAAGCATTGTCGTGAATATGAGCGTTGACAACACGATTTGTTGATATGATAATATTCAGGGCATCAAAGTAATCGAATTTATGAACAAGAGATGAAATCCAAAGGTGGCCGATGTCGATACAGATAGAAATATTTTTTATCTCCCGGGTCAATGCAACAAAATCTTCGGGCATCTGGAAAAGATAGGTTAGCCTGGGATTAAGATTTTCAACAGTCAGTTTAATACCTCTGTCCATACAGTTATCTGCAGCTTCCTTTAAATTTTCTAAAGTTACCTCCATATGATTATTATATTCCTCAGATTTAACATAACCAGGTTTGCATATTGAACCTTCTTTCCTCCATAGATAGGGGCTTTGTTTTTCATACTCTTCAAGAACCTTTTTTCTTTTTATGTACTTTGTATATACCGGACTGTCCAGGGTATAACCGGCATGGAGAACCAGAATAGTTCCACCAAATGATGCTACTGTATCTGCACTTTTCCGTATGGAATTAAGACTGCCCTGTATGACAGAAGCATCCCTGCTTCCCAGATTAGGCAGATATTCTCCTCCCGGACAGGGAGCATGTCCGGATAATACTTTTCCCTTTAAAGATACAATATCCTGTAAATACTGTGTATTCGATTGATACGAAAGCTCAAAATTGGGGTAATTACCGGTTTTTCTGTTCCAGGATTCGGCAAATTCCAGGGCTTGTGCCGGTGTATGAAGAGATACCATTGAGAGGCCTGTTTTATTGTTCATCAATCATCTCCAGACAATCCATCAATGCCAAACCGGTATGATATCCAGGATCCGCATCCGGAACCGCCGGTATGCTGTCGATAATATTCCCCTTTTTGTCCCGGGTCTGTACAGCAAGTAATCCGGGAGAATCTTTCCTGATATAATTACTAAATAATGAATTATGGCAAAGGCTGTATGCTTTCATGCAAAAGGATCTGTCAGCCTTATTCTGTACAATTTTACAGCACCCAAGAGCAGCACTCATTGTTTCCGGGAGTGACCACCAGGGCATCTGACCGTTTATAGATTTTCGTGATACCAGATCGAATAATTTTATGATTCCCTTTGCTTTTCGATTAAATCCATTAACAAAGTTTCTATGGAAAATTGGAAACATCAGGGAAGTTATTTCTTTTATTTCCAGCTTTTTCTGAGTATCCATTTGTTCTGAAGATTTTGCAGTGAAACAAAATTGCAGAGTCAATCCCACGAACTCAAGAGCATGTCCGGGATCACTTGGAACTGCTTTATTGTTATACCACAAATCACCATCAGCACTGATATATTCAACAAAATCAAAATCCTTTAGTTTTCTCCATTTTCTGTTAATATTTACATGTTTATCAAGAATGTAGCGGATAGCATAAATACCCCATTCCAGGGCTTCAGGTACACCATGTTTTAGAAGCAGGGTCATGCTTCCAATCAGCAGCATCCATGGGGATTGACTGAGTCGTCCGCTGGTACTTGCTACAGGATTACCCTCTGCCAGAGGCTGCTGATCAGTGACAAAATTTCCTTGTTTAATACCATCTAAAACATTTTTAACATATTCAACTGATGAAAACCGGGCTTCCTTAGATCCGGTAATAAGAGAAACCGCAAACAAGCCCCGGGATGCAAATATATCACTTGTATTCCAGGGATCTTCAGGGTTAATTTGTTTCTTTACCCAGCTTCCATCATTCCCCATATTCAAAGCCTCACCTTTAGGATTCATAAAAAAGAAAAGATGGCCGCTATTAAGTTCTCTTGCCTGCTTAGTACTATCAGCAACTTCTTCGATAATATTTTCCAGTCTTTGAACCAGATTTAAAGCAGTATTATCTGAATAGTTATCTTTTATCCATTTGCTGTGAAGAGTAAGTGATTCGAGTCCACGACCCTGTATCCATGAATAAACAATATCTTTACTTCCCAGAGGGTCCCACTGGGGAAAATCCTTTCCTGTATTTATATTTAACTTTGTATCAATCCAGTGGTAGGCAGGATCTTTTTTATAACGGTCTGCAATAAGACTCATTGTGGAAAGAAGAATATCCCGATAATCTTCTGTAATAGCTCTTAAGTCTTCTATATGAGGATTCCTGGCCAGCATTAAAATGTCCGGGCTGCTTTATTAAAAGCATCAATGTACTGTTCGACCAGTCTGCCATCATCCCCTGGAAAAGTGGGGAGGGCCATTACATGTTCATTAATCTCTCTTGTCACAGGAAGATCTTCCGGATCACTGCCTCTTTCTATAAAGTAGGGCTGCTGATGTAATAATGGGTAACGATCACGGCGGACAATTGCGCCTTCTGCTTTAAGCATTTCTATAAGACGCTCAATTGGAATACCTGTTTCTTCTCCCCGGTAGACAACATCATTTTCGTAATAAACCCTGTTAATATGAGGAGGAGGCCAGTAGATATGAAATCCAGGCAGTTCTTCTATTGCCTTAAGCAGTTTTTCAATATTGTTTTTCCTAATACTATTTTTTTCATCAAGAGATTTTAACTGAACCCGGGTAATAGCTGCATGAAGGGGTGACATCCGGTGCTTGAAACCCAGGCAAGTATGCTGATACTTACTGTACTCTTCCGGCAGACCGGCTGCTCTCCTGTAATGTCCCAGAGTAGTGGCTTTGTAAAGATAATCCCTGTTATTTGTAATAAGCATTCCTCCCTCCCCCCCGGGAAGGTTCTTTGAAGCCTGAAAACTGAATATACCAAAATCACCTAAAGTTCCGGTCTTCCTTCCTTTGTACTCAGCACCATGAGCATGACAGGCATCCTCAATAACAGCAATGTTGTTATTTCCTGCAATGTTGATAATCTCATCCATTTTACAGGGAACACCCCACAGATGAACTGGAATAACAGCCTTTGTTTTTGGTGTAATTTTTCTTTTAAAATCTTCTACATCCAGATCCAGGCTATCAGGATATACCTCACAGAATATTACCTTTGCACCCAGGGTTGCTGCAGGCATGGCGGAAGCCCAGTAAGTATAGGAAGGGCAGATAACTTCATCTCCCGGACCGATACCAAGAACAAACAATGCTGCATACAGGGCTGCGGTACCATTAATTTCTGCCAAAGCGTAGTCTGCTCCAAGGTATTCAGCAAACTCCTTTTCCAGTTTCATAGGCTCTTCCGATAGGGAAGTTTCATTCCTCCGCATTACACTAAGAACCGCCTGTTCATCTTCTTCTGTTAATATGGGCCATCTTAGAGCCTCTTCCTGTTCCAGTGTAATAGCTTTGGGTTCCCCGTTTATGGTCAGATTCTCAGACATACCGCCCTCCTGGGTTATAATAATTTCAATATTTTAAGTGCGTTATCACAGGTGATTTTATTAAAGATATCCCTGCTTATTTTTTCTTCTGAAAGAAGACTCCTTAGATAAGAAAGGTGCGGCATTTTCCCATCCTCGTCTGCAAAACATACATCGGTACCAAACAGTATTTTGTCCTGAAATTCTGTCAGAAATTTGATTCCATACTTCCTGTCCCGGCTGATTGCATTGTAACCGCTGTTTGCCGATATATCGGCATAGAGGTTAGGGTAGGTTTTAAGCAGCCTTTGAAGGCTGCCCTCTTTTTCTATGGTTCCTTCAGGATAGATAAATTTATTTTGTGGAGTAATATTATCTGTTATCTCAGACCAGAAACCAGGAGCGTGCCCAATAATGATTGTATCAGGAACCTCTTTAAGGAGCCTCTCCAAACGAGGCAGCCCCACTTCATCAAAGAGGCCATATACCCCTGTACCCGGACCTGTGCAGTGAAAAAGTACCGGCATCTCCCATTCTCCACACTGACGAAACATATTTATAACTCTTGGATCATCCAAAGGAAGATTTGCTGTTACTTCTCCAATACCCACACATCCCAGTTCTTTAAAACGTTTTAGGAAAGGAGAAAAATCTGTGACAGGAGGATTATCTAATTGATCTTCTGTAAGATTCCCGTAACATCCCATTCTCGGATCCAGGTTTCCAAACAGAATTAGTCGATCTGAATAGTGTGATGCGTCTTTCAGCTGGCTAATGATATCCGACTTTGGAGAAAAAAATAACGGAGCCTGGCATATCTCCGGGCTTACATTCACAGGCATCAGTACCGCTTTATCTATACCCTCTTCATCCAAACGTTGAATAAGATCTTTAAAAGTGACCGGCTTTCGATCCATTTTGTCCGGCAGGCGTAAATCTGCAACATGGGTATGAAAATCAATGATCATCCTGTTTTCTCTATAGCCATATTTCTTTGTAAAGACTGCAGCACCAAAACATTACTGTCTTTTAATTGCTGTAGTATTTTATTACTTATACTGTCTGTAATGATTCCGGTAAGTTCTGATGTTTGACAGACCCTGCTTAAGGAGTTTTTACCGAATTTTGATGAATCAATAAGAAGATAAATATCGGAAGAACTTGAAATCATCATTTTTTTTGTTTCGGCTTCCATTATATCTGATGCAGAGGCACCTTTTTCAGTAGAAAAACCGGTAGCACCTAAGAATAAAATATCTGCATTTACTGCATCAAAAAAGGAAAGAGAAGAAATGCCAATTAGTGATTGAGACTCATGTCGTAGAGATCCTCCTGAAACAATCAAATTGATATTTTCCAGCCCGGATAGTTCATGAATTACAAGAAGTGAGTTGGTTATTACTGTAAGATTTATTTCTTTTATATAACGGGGTAGAAAAGAGGTTGTACTGCCCGAATCAATAATAATTCTCATCCCCGGCTTAACCAGCCTGGCAGCCGTTCGGGCTATCAGGTCCTTTTCATATTCATACTCATGTATCGTGGTCTCAATCAACCTGACAAGATTTCTGTTATTACTAAGAACACCGCCGCCTCTTGTTCTTACTAAATAACCTTTTTGATCCAGTTCATCAATATCGGAACGAATTGTTACCTTGGAAACCTTAAGGATTTCATGAAGGTGGTTGATACTAATAACACCTTCTTCTTTTAGTATTTCTATTATTTTAATTTGCCTTTTTAACTTATTCATAAAGTATAATAGGTTCAAAAGTAAATATTGTCAAGAAAACACAAGCTAAAGCAAATAAAATTGTTGACAGAGTTGGAAGTGTACACTTATAATATAGAAAACAATTTTAAGGAGAAAAATATGAAACGAATCCTATTAATACTGTTGATTCTTGGATGTTCTGTTATGGTGATGGCAGAAGGGGAGGTCGAATCAAATGAGTTAACCGTCTATACACCTGCTTCCAAGGAACAGATTAATTTGATAGTACCTCTCTTTGAAAAAAAGTATGGTGCCATCGTTAATGTTGTAGAGGGCGGTACTGGAGAACTTTTTAACCGTATTAAAGCAGAAGCAGAAAATGTCCAGGCGGACATTATGTTTACAGGTGGAATCGATTCAGGCGGAAGTTTCAGAGAATATCTGACTGATTATGTTTCAATAGAGGAAGGTAAGCTTTTTGATCCGGCCAAGGGCCACCCCTGGTACAATGCTGTCTTTCTTCATCCTATGGGTATTATATACAACACGAATCTGGTCAGGGAAGGTGAGGTAAAAGGATGGATGGATTTAACAGATCCAAAGTGGGAAGGTCAGGTACTTATGCCCGATCCCAGAAAATCAGGTTCTGCCTTTGGTGAACTGATTATCCATCTTCATGCCTTCGGACGTGAAGATAAAGGATGGGATTACTTTAAGAGCCTTTATAAGAACCTGATAGTTACCACTTCATCCAGTCACACCTATAAGTTTGTTGCCTCGGGTGAGTTCCCATTGGGTCTAACTCATGAGCGAAATGCATATAAATACAGAGATGGCGGATCTCCTGTCGGATTTGTATATCCTGAGGAAGGAACAGCTGTACGTCCTGATGGCCTTTATCTTGTTAAAAATGGTCCTAATCCAGAGCTGGCAAAAACATTTATTGATTTTGTTCTCTCTAAAGAAGTAATGGAATTACTCAGAGATACAGGATACAGGGTGAACAGAGTAGATGTTGAACCACCGGCAGGTTATCCGGCGATTGAAGTTATCAAGACATGTGATTACGATCCGGTCTGGGCTGCAGAAAACAGAGAAATGATTTTAAAGAAGTATACAGAAATAGCTGAGACAAATTAGTACCATCTATCTATTACATTTCATAAAATGCCGGGAATAATCTCCCGGCATTCTTTTCAGGGAGGGGATATGGCATCAGTTGGAGTTAAGGTTGATAATGTAAGTAAGTATTTTGGAGATCTTGCAGCAGTAGATAATCTTTCATTGGAGATTAAAGCTGGTGAGCTTTTTACACTTCTCGGTCCTTCAGGGTGTGGCAAAACCACTTTATTACGTACAATTGCCGGTTTCTATTATCAGGATAATGGACGAATACTATTTGATGATAAACAAATTGATCTTCTTCCCCCACATAAGCGAAATACAGGTATGGTATTCCAAAGTTATGCTATTTTCCCTTTTCTGAGTGTTTTTGACAATGTTGCCTATGGCCTGAAAGCTCATGGTGTTTCAAAATCAGAACAAAAAGTACGTGTTATGGAAGCAATCAGTCTTGTACGTCTAACGGGACTGGAGAAAAGACGACCAAACCAGCTTTCCGGAGGACAGCAGCAGAGAGTTGCTGTTGCCAGGGCCATAGTAATTGAACCTCAGGTTCTTCTGATGGATGAGCCTCTCTCCAATCTCGATGCAAAATTGAGAGTTGAGATGCGAGTCGACATAAGACGTTTACAGAAGAAGCTGGGGATTACAATGATCTATGTAACCCACGACCAGGAGGAGGCTCTGGCAATATCTGATCGTATTGCTGTAATGTCCACAGGATGTATTGCTCAAATGGGAAGTCCCTGGGAAATCTATCATAATCCTACTGACCCCTATGTTGCAAATTTTATTGGGGTCAGTAATTTCTTTGTTTGCTCTGTTAAATCAATGGATCCGGACAATCAAAAAATAAAGGTGGATTTTTTTGGGAAGACATTCGAGACTTCATTTCTGTTAAAAGCAGAAACAAAAAAAGTTATAGTTTCTATAAGACCGGAGGCAATGAATATTGTCAAACAGGAAGATACCTTCCCGGAAAAAATTAATTTTAAGGCAAAGATTGTAGATACTACTTATCTTGGTGCAGGATTACGGATAACTGCCAGAGTTATGGACGATGTTGATTTTCAGATTCAGATTGGTCATCCAAAGCAAATCACTGATTTTGTATCCGGCAGTGAGGTTGTTGTTGAATTCTCACCGGAAGATGTTACGGTATTTCCTGATGAGAGTGTTAATAATGAAGATTAATAAACTAGCCATAAGAAGACAAATCTTTGATGTATGGAATATTCCAGTGTTAATTTTAATTATCAGTTTCTCTGTTTTTCTTCTCTATCCTGTATTTATGGTTATCAAATCCAGCATGATAAGCGTTGACGGTGCTGCAATATCATTACAGAGCTATGTGAAGTTCTTCAGTATTGCCTATTACTACAAAGCATTAACCAACACCCTCCTTCTGGGAGTTCTTGGAACTGCCGGTATAATGATACTTGTTATTCCCCTCGCTTATCTATATTCCAGGTATAAAATCTTTGGGCATACCCTTGTAGGAACGGTTCTCTGGATTCCATATCTTACTCCTGCTTTTATTGGAGCGTATACCTGGCTTATACTCTTTGGAAAGTATGGGTTAATAACCGATTTTTTCAGGAATATAGGGATTATGATTCCTTCCATTGGTGGTTTCAGCGGTATACTGAGTGTTTTTATTCTTACATACTATCCTCTTGGGTTTATCCTTCTAATCGGTGCATTTCAGACAATTGACCCTTCTCTGGAAGAAGCTGCTCATAATCTGGGTGCTTCCAATTTACGTCGTTTCTGGACTGTAACAGTACCCAGTACTACACCATCAATTCTTAATGCATCTCTTTTGGTATTTATTCTTATTATTGATTCATTTGGTATTCCGGCGATAGTCGGAGTAGGTACCCCGGTACTTACCACACTTGTCTTTGGAGAGTTTACATCCGAGATGGGAGGGCCGCCTGTTATGGCCGCTACAGGTGCAACTATTCTTCTTTTTATTTCCATGTCTATTCTAATAATACAAAGGGTATATCTTCAAAGAAGGAGTTTTGTTTCCAGTGGTACCCGCAGTATAGATATGATAAATCCAAAACCCTTAAAAAAAATCGCATTAAGTCTGATATTTGTTATTGTTCTGATTTTTTCACTTCTTCCGATAATAACAATTATGATTTCATCCTTTACTGTTTCAAATGGTCCGGTATTGCAATATGGGAATTTCACCCTCGACCATTACAGGAATACATTCTATGCAGTTGTGCGCCCTTTGAAAAATTCCTATATATTAGCTACAATCTCCATGATCCTGGATCTTTTCCTGGGTTCTCTTATTGGTTATGTAATTATTAGAAAGGGAAAACGAATGGCAACTTTTATTGATGCCTTTGTAGCTCTGCCTCTGGGTGTTCCAGGTGTACTTCTTGGTATCGGTCTGATTCTCGGTTTCTCCAAAGGACCACTGGTACTGGTGGGAACATCCTCCATCCTGATAGTAGCCTATTTTGTCCGTCGTCTCCCTCACCCTGTTAGAACTGTTTCTGCCATTCTTGCACAGGTGGATGAGAATATAGAAGAAGCATCGGTTAATCTTGGGGTTCCTCCCATTAAAACATTTTTCAAAGTCACCACAAGAATGATTTTCCCGGGCATAGCCACAGGGGGATTACTGGCATGGACCACTTCGGTTTCCGACCTTACCTGCACAATTCTTATCTATCCTGCCAGATGGAAAACCCTGACTGTGGAAACTTATGCACAGATTAGAAGCGACCTTTACGGACCTGCATCGGTAGTAGGAATATTTCTACTGCTATCCGTCATGATGCCAATTTTTATTGTTAATATGATAAGTCAAAGAAAACAACGATTAAAAACACAAGGAGTGAATAGTAAATAGTATTATGCAGCAGAGCTGTAAAAGGAGGAATTTGATATGCCGAAATTTAATACTGCCGTTTGCTTTGATTGGGATGGTACTATCATAGATTCCATGAATGACAAATTTGAGAATTTTATTTTTGCCATAATAAAGGCATTCAAAATGGATATCCAAATTCCGAATACTCTACTATCGGATCTTCGTAAGCTGATTGATTTCTGTCACAAAGAATATGGTGGAGAATTAAGGGTCTATCAGTTCGATAATGTCGTGAATTCCCTTAGTCATCCAGAGGACCTTCTACGGGTTATCCGGCTTCTTGCAGATCACCCTCATCATCTTAAAGACTCCTCTTATATTAGGGAAAGACATATGTATACCAACTTCCAGGAGGAATTGGAAGGAGGCACAAAATCAGATTTCTTATCATGGGTAAGCAGTATTGGAAATATTCTGGAAACCTTTATGAATATGGAAAATTCTCCACTTAACAGGTTTATCTCCCTCCCTGATCGGAAAAAGTGCTTTGATATTTTTGATCAGGAATATACAGCTTTAAATACCAAATCATCTCAAAACTGGAAGCCTTTTGCAAAAGCTGAAGGCGTTCTGAAAAAAATCTCTACTTGTAATGATCTTTTTGTGGTTTCCAGTCTGCTTACACCCTTGTTAACCGAAGAAGTGAAAAATTACCCCTTTGCCGATAAAATAATCTCCTGTTTCGGGGGTGATAAAGGCGAGAATCTGAACCATGTAAAAACACTCGGATACCAGCGAGTTGTGTTTGTTGGAGATATGCCTGCTGATCGGGTTGCTGCTGTTAAGAACGGTGCGGATTTCTACCGGATTCATCCGGGGAAGGGTAAAGGCAATCATGACTGGGAGATGATGACCAGAGTGTTGAAACTGTACACCCTTGATATTTAATGTTTGTAAACATAAAACACCCTTGACTTTTGTTATATTGATGGTAATATATAAGTAAAGACTCATAAACGGGGTTTTTCTTTATGAAGAGAGTAGTTGGAAAAAAGATTTTAGAATGGAAAAATTCGAATCGACGTAAACCTCTAATTATTCGCGGTGCACGTCAGGTTGGAAAAACCTGGCTGGTTGAGAGTTTTTTAGCCAGAGAGTTTGAAAGCTTTGTTAAGATTGATCTTGAAAAACGACATGATATTCATAACTACTTTGACGGGAACCTTGATCCAAAAACAATTTTACCATTATTGGAATTAGAAGCTGGAAGAATTGTTCCTGGTAAAACTTTACTATTTCTTGACGAGATTCAGGCATGCCCCAGGGCAATCATGGCATTACGCTATTTTTATGAGCAATTACCGGAGCTTCATATTGTGGCAGCTGGATCTTTGTTGGAGTTTGCCTTTGGTGAAATATCAATTCCTGTTGGACGGATACAGTATTTGCATATGCACCCAATGACATTTTATGAATATCTTTTAGCTATGGACAAAGAACAGATGGCTGAATATATTCTGAAACCACAAAGTGGAATACCGGAAGAGATTCAAAAAAAGATTCTCTTTGAATTGCGTAATTATTTTTTTATTGGAGGTATGCCGGAATGTGTCAAAACTTATAATGATACAGGTTCCATAGTAGAAACTTTTAAGGTCCAATCTGAAATACTTGATACTTACCGGGATGATTTCTCCAAATACAAACCTCATGTGGATATAACATGTCTTGATGCTGTATTTTTGAACGTTGCTAAAAGTGTTGGTGAACAGTTAAAATACTCCCGTCTTTCCAATACTCATTCCAGCCAAATGAATCACAAAGCATTTGATCTGCTGGTAAAAGCAAGGTTAATTACTAAAATTCCTGCAAGCGACCCATCCGGTTTACCATTGGGAGCAACAGCAAATCAAAAAAAATTCAAGGCAGCTATGCTGGATATCGGTCTTCTACAGAGAATCTGTCAAATCCCGGCAGAGTTGGAGCTTAAAGAAGAAAACCTTTTAGCTATGTATCGTGGTAAACTTGCAGAGCAATTTGTTGCTCAGGAGATTTTAGCAAAAACTGATTCGGAGCTTTATTACTGGTCAAGAGAAGAAAGAAGCAGTAGTGCAGAAGTTGACTATCTTGTTGTTCATCAGGGAGACATCTATCCCGTAGAAGTTAAATCCGGTGCAGGAGGAAGTATGAAAAGTCTTCATCTTATGCTGAAGAAATATAGTAATTGCCCACAGGGATTAGTGCTCTATAGTGGTATTTACAAGGAACTACCTAAACAGAAACTTATATTCATGCCATTGTACTGTGCCGGGAGTATTAGTGATTAGAAAACTGCAGATCAATTCCATTATAACCATACCGGGAAGCTGCCTCTACAGCCTCTCGGGTATTCAGATTGGGCATGGCCATGGTTGTAAAACTTAGATTTTGTTTATTCACATTATTATTTCTAACGCTGAACCCTGCCGGAGGAATCACCACCAGACAGATTAAGAACCTCATCTACTGTTAAAAGGGGCAAGTCACCCATTATAGAATGCTTTAAACATGAAGCTGCAATGGCAAAATTAAGAGCCTCGGCATCATCACTATAACTGTTTAAACCGTAAATTAGACCAGATGCAAATGAATCTCCCCCTCCAACTCTATCTATAATGTTTTTAATTTCATATTTTTTTGAAACAAAAAAATCTTTACCATTATTCAGAACCGCGGACCAGCCGTTATCATTGGCAGAATGGCTTTCCCTCATGGTAATGGCCATTTTTCTAATATTTGGATATTTCTTCATTACTTTATTTGTAAGATTTTTATATTTATCAGAATCCAGCCTTCCACCTTCAATATCAACATCAAGGCTAATTCCAAGAGATTTTTGACAGTCCTCTTCATTCCCAATAACAACATCCACATACTTTACAAGTTCACCCATAACTTCAGGAGCTCTTTTCCCGTACTTCCAGAGTTTATTGCGGAAATTAAGATCGCAGGAAACTGTTAGACCCATTTCTTTTGCCTTTTTTACAGAATCAAGGGAAAGTTCAGCAGCACTTGCCGAAATCGCCGGGGTAATTCCTGTAATATGAAACCATGTGGCTGATTTAAAAATATCATTCCAGTTTAGATCTCCAGTTTTAGCTTCCGAAATTGCAGAATTTGCCCTGTCATAGATAACCCTGGAGGGTCTTTGGTTAGCTCCCGTTTCAAGGAAATAGATTCCCAGTCTGTTTCCCTTTCTTACTATCTTTGCTGTATTAACTCCATATTTTCGGAGTTCTTCAATACAGGCATCCCCAATTTGATTTTTTGGAATTAAGGAGACAAAAACTGCATCAAGACCATATCTTGCAAGGCCTACTGCAACATTGGCCTCTCCTCCCCCAAAGGTTGCCTCAAGCATTGGGCTCTGAAAAAATCTCTCATTGTTTGGAGATTTCAGCCTTAGCATAATCTCACCAAATGTGACTATTTTAGACATTGTTGTTTACTCCTTTAAATTGCT
>JAUVLL010000124.1 GCA_030600745.1 Spirochaetaceae bacterium
AAAATTCAGGATGGATGCAACAATTATTGTGCTTATTGCAGGGTTACTATTGCCCGTGGGGATTCCGTAAGCTTAAAACTTTGTGAGGTAGTTCGAAGAGCTGTCAGTCTTGAAAGAGCCGAGTACAGAGAAATAATTATAACAGGTGTTAATATAACTGATTATATGGATCCCGATAACCATGCAAACAGACTTCCTGAACTGATAAACAAGTTGACTTCCACACTAAAAACAGCACGAATAAGGCTTTCATCTTTAGAACCGGATATGATAGATGATAATCTTGCAGCGGCAGTGGCACATGAGTCTGTTGTTCCCCATTTCCATATTCCGGTTCAAAGCGGTTCAAATTTTCTGCATGAGAAAATTAGAAGGCATTATACCCGGGATAAGGTTCGTGAAGCTGTACAAATCCTCCGGAATGTAAAAAATGATCCCTTTATTGCTGCAGATCTTATTGTCGGTCTCCCCGGCGAAACGGAAGATTTTTTTAGGGATTCCTACTCTCTTATCAGCGAACTTGAGTTTACACAACTCCATATTTTCCCCTATTCCCAAAGACCTGGAACAGCTTTGTTTAATGCAAAAAATCGTGTACCGGAAAGAATTACCGGTGAAAGAACCAGGCGTATCAGAAATTTGGCATCCAATCTGTACAAGAAATATCTGGAAAGATGGGATGGGCGTGAATTAGAGGTGATTCTTGAAAAATATATCGAAAGTGGTTTTTGGTCTGGTTTATCGGAAAATTATCTTCATGTACAAGTTGCAGGACTGGATGAAGATGTTTCATTTAGGGGAAAGTTGGTAAAATGCAGGATAATCAGTGTTGAGAATGGAATAGAATGTGAATTTATACAATTTCTGTAGGGAACGGTTTCAAACCGGTCCCTACAGAAATATCAATAAACTCCACTCATTTATTTGCTTTTTTATTTTCATGGGTTATACTCTAAACATAAGTAGCAAAAATAAAATAAAAAATTGTTAAAATATATGTTGAATTCTTAGGAGGAATATAATGAAGAAAATTTTAACCCTGGGTATAGCCGCCCTTGTATTGATTACAATGTCAAGCTGCCAGTTTAATATATTTGCAGCCTTTGACAAAATTGAAATTCCCAACGTTGCAGATTTAGATGCAAGAGCAAGCTCTGATGAAGACGGATTTGTTGACGATGTTGAAGATTATGTTGAAAATGACTTTCTTGACAATAGTGATGTAACAGAAGAACAGATAGACGCTATTGTTTCAAATTTGGAGACAATTTACGGAGGAGGGGGAGCCGCTGACACTGTTCAACAGGCTGCTGTTCTCGCAGGAGAAATTATTATAAACAGAGACCCTGTTACCTCTAATGTTGTAAATGGTGTTATTGGTACTGTAACAGATGCTATGAACTCCGGGGATGATCTGGATTCTGAGACCATACTTGCAAACATTTTTCCAGATAATCTTGATCTGCCGGGATTGCAGAATATACTTAATGATCTGGATCGGGCGGCAGCTGCATATGCTGATTTCTCAGCTACTGTAAGCAGTGGTGGAACTGCCGACTGGATGTCCGATGGTGAAGTAGGTGATATGGCACTATACGCGGTTGTTTCACTTGTTATTTCAGATTTCAGGGATCAGTTAACTGCTCATGAGTCTGGTAGTGAAGCAGCAGCAGATGATGATCTGTTGGATTTTATCAATACAGGTAATTTGCCTGGTGGTTTTATCCCTGATAATCCTTTCGATACTAGTGACACAGGATCTACAGTTTCAGTTTCGACTTTTGAAGCTGAACTTCAGGATATATTGATTTTTGCCGATCTTACAGATCTGATAGTTTAGGAGGAACTGATGAAAAAAATTACACTTATAATTATTATAGCTTTATTATTTACCGGTTTTTCTTTTGGAGAAGAAATTCTGGATGATCCGATTTTTGCTCCTGTACTGCCGGATGTTATCGCACGAGGTAATGCGTTTACAGCTTCGGCTCATGGGTATGGAGCTCTTTTTACTAACCCGGCTGGATTTTCCAAAGAAAATGGCTCTTTTACTCTGCTTTCTGTAAACGCAAACCCTTATTTTATCCCGAATGAGAAGGATATAGACGGATTTCTTACAGTTGCCGATAATCCAGCTTCTGCCATTAATACATTAAGCAGTTTAGTAGTAACTAATGGAGTTGGCGCAAATGCAAATACGGGTATTGCGGTTGTGGGAAAGGGACTTGGTCTTGGAATTGTAGTGGATGCTGATTCCTATGGAAGAGGTAAAACTGCCCTTGGTACCGAGATTGATGCTGTTGGGACCTTAGCGGTTATTGCAGGACTTTCCATTAATCCCCAGCTTGGACCGTTATCTATGCATCTTGGTGGTGATCTAAGATATATGCACAGAATGAAGTTGGACAATGTAGGTATTATAGATCTTATGAATCTTTCAGATGATGATGAAAGTACCACTGCTAATGTGGATCTTCTTACAGGAGATGCTTTGGCATTTGATCTTGGGGCCATAGTGGATATGGGACCTTTGTCTCTGGGAATGTCAATCAGGGATGTTGGAGGGACAAAATTCTTCTATTCATATGAGAATCTTGAGACTAATGAGACAGGCAATGTTGGAGATGATTACAGAATACCAATGTCAGTAAATACAGGTATTGGGTACCATCCTGACTTAGGTCTTCTTAAATGGCTTATTGATCCAACCTTCAATATTGAATATCAGCATGTATTCTATCAGGACCCTGATAATACTCCTTCATTATGGACACAGCTTCATGCAGGAACTGAAGTTAGGGTGTTAAGATTTATAAAGCTTCGGGGTGGAATCAATCAGGGATATTTAACTGCCGGAATTGGTGCAAAACTTCTCTTTATGGATATAAATATGGCCTACTTTACCAGAGAAATGGGTGAATACGCAGGTGTTAATCCAAACAGCGGTATGTCTCTGGAAGTTGCAATTAGATTTTAAAAGGATTATTTGGTACAATCGGGCTGCTTTCTATTGGAAGCAGCCTTTTTTGTTATAAAACCCTTTTTTACCACACCTCTTGATTTTTCCATCACAGGTGATAGATTATAGTTATAGGAACATTTAACCGACCATTTATATGTCAGGGAGAGATTAATATGAAAAAAATAAAATTTATTGTTTTAGTGGTAGTTACAATTCTTATATTCTCCTCCTGTCAGCAGATTTTTACCTACAGTGCCCTGGAATGGGCACAAAGAGATCCGGCAGATCTTCCTTTAGCTGTGCAATTAGAACGAGCTGAGGATGCACTTGCAAGTGGTGATCAGGATGAACTGGAAGCTATGTATGCTGTTTTAAGTTCCAGCAGTGATCCTGATATCCAGGTTCTTGTTTCTCAACTTGCTGTTAGTGCTTCCGGACTGGAAAGTGCCATAACCAACGCCATAGCAAATAACACTTTTGATACTTCTACAATTGCCGCTATCGATGGTACATGGCTAGCTAATGCTGAAACTGCTATGTTCAAAGCCGATACAGGTAATGCAGATATAACACCTGAAGAATATTTGGCTGTTGCAGCTGCATTGATTGTTATGGAAGCTCAATCATTAGTAGCACCAAATACTCCTAATGATATAAATGACGTCAATATTGCAGGTGCTACTGCAAATCAGGGTGGAAGTAATGTTGACAAAGCGCTTTATTATGCTGAAGCTGCCGGCTACACCCAGGCTGATCTGGAAGCTATGTTCACTTTATAGATCTATGTTACGAGTTCTTTTATCAGAAATCGGAATAATGTACATCAGGAGTTTTCATGAAAATTAGACTAAATTTTACTTTATTACTAATTATTGGTTTTTCATTATTCATTGTTCCCCTTTCTGTCTATGCAGCAGATCTTTACGAACGTCCAGTATCAATCATCTCACCAGCATCCTCCGCTCTCGGTGGTCCTCATGTTACAATGAACGATGGCTTTTCCAGTCTAATGAACAATCCTGCCGGATTCTATTCCGTCGAGCCTGAGTTTAGTATTGCCGAAATAACTATGGGACTTAAAGGGCCTGTTTTTGATATTGCAAATCTTATACTTACAGAAGATATGGCAGCTCTGCCTGATCTCATCCAGGGTATCTATACAGGTATAGATCTGCTTGGGCCGGTGTCCTTTGGTTATGTCGGGGAAGGGCTTGGTTTGGGTATCTACTCTAATTCCTACTCCACAATTTCTTCCAGTGGTCCTTTGACTGTTAAAGCAGATATAGGTTCTGAGATAATTCTTTCCGGTGGTTATGCCTTAAGACTGCCTTTTCCTTTACCTGAAACCCATTTGGTAGATGTGGGAATGCTCCTTAAAGGAACTTTCCGGGGTGAACTTTCTTTTGAGGAGTCAGCTCTTAATATTATGAATATAGGGATGGATACACTTACAACAGAGCCCTTTAGTTTTATAACCGGTATTGGTTTTGATTTGGGTTTTAGGTATTCCTATTTGAATATGATAACCATTGGTCTGGTCGGCAGAGATATATATTCGCCAACTGTACGTAATACGTATAGTAATGTAGATGCTTTTTCTTCCGGTGCAGTACCTCTTGAAGAGCTTAAGGGTATTGTCCCTTTTACTCTGGATTTTGGTGTTATGTATTCACCTGACTTCGAGTCAAAAAATCTTTTTATAAGTGACATAAAGGTCTATCTTGATTATTATGATATACTTGATTTTTGGTTGTACCCTGAATTAGCCGTAAATCCAATACTTCATATTGGAATTGGAACGGAAATATCGATGTTGAGTATCCTTGATGTCAGAGCTGGTTTTAACCAGGGACTGCTTTCAGCAGGTCTGGGACTTGATCTTCATTATTTTAAGATGAATCTTGCAATGTTTGGAATTGAACTTTCAACAGAGCCTGGTCTGCAGCCTGTCTATAATATTCAATTGGGTTTTGAATTCAGAATTTGATGCTGCGTCTCTACATTGTTTCAAATTGCCCTCTTTCTGTATTAAAAAACTGACAACTATTGACATTTTTTCGGCTGTTTTGTATAGTCCATCGTACCCGGAAAGACACCAATTTAAACAAAACAACAACCATCTTGCTTTTGGGGTTGTTGGTCATCGGGCCGCTAGCTCAGTTGGTAGAGCAACGCCCTTTTAAGGCGTGGGTCACAGGTTCGAATCCTGTGCGGCTCAGTTTTTTATGTCTCCTTCGTCTAGTGGTTAGGACACCGGGTTTTCATCCCGGCAACAGGGGTTCGACTCCCCTAGGAGATGTAACCTTTGTCAGAAGAAAAACTCTTTTGACAAAGGCTTTTTTTATCCCCACCTGCTGTATAGTTATAAGAGCCTTATGCGATGTCTCTGGTTACAGCTTGTTTTTGTGCTGGTCGCAAACAAGTTTGCTGCTCGCATATGCATCCTTAGCTTTTTGCGCCAGTTATTGGCCATATATTAGATAAGAACTACTTTTTAAATTTAAAATGTGATATTGCGCAAAAAGCTTTTTTGACAAAGGCTTTTTTTTTATCCTCATGTGTTATATGATAATAAGTGAAAAAAATTTATATGAGGTAAGTATGAGCAGAAAACTAATTTTGGTGTCACTTTTATTGGTGGTAATGACTTTTCCAGGGATTTCCTTGTTTTCACAGAGTATGAAGGGGCTTAGTCTTGGCGGAACAACCGGGCTAATTACAACACCAACCGGAAGAATAGGATGGGAGAAATCTACCGATCTTGGAATGGATATTGGGTATCATTTTTCTACAGACAGAGGTTTTGGAGAAAATGAAAGTATAATGAATATAGCACTGAGTATGTTTAAGAAGCTTGAGACTGGAGGTACTATTGATATTCAGCCTGGAGATGACACATCAGATATTCTCCTCTTTGGGAAATACCAAATTTATAACAGCGGACAGTCAGGGATGGCTCTTGGTGGAAATTTTCAGCTGCTTAATCTTACTTCAGATATTAATCGTACATTTGGTCAGATTTATCTGGCATCAACCTATGCCGGTAATTTTATGGAGATCCCTGCATCTACAACAATCGTTTTTGGAAAAACCTTTGATATTGATGCCGGTTGGGATAACAGGATAGATTTTTCAATGGGATTTGATTTGGCACTGTTTCCCCAGGTTTTTAACGGATATGTTCGCTGGATTAGCGAATTTGCAAATTATTCCTATAGTGTAGATTCCAGAATTACAAATGCAGCTGCAAGGGGAGCGTTTAATACAGGTTTGCGAATAGATATCCTTGGCGGCAGTTCTTATAAACTGGTTATTGATGCAACACTTATGGATGTGTTTGATGAAGGTATAGACAGGTTTGCTATTGGCGGATCATTCGGATTCTCTTTAAGGTAGGGTTTATGAATAAAATAGTCTTGAAGGCTGAGGATCTGGATGGTTATCTTACTGTTGAAGACAGAAACAATATAAAGCAGCTTGATGATTTTTATGCAGAAGCTACCGGCTCATTCGAGATTCTTTCTTCATCCCATAATGAAGAACGCCTTAAGAAAGAGAAAAAACGTCTTATTGGTTTATATGATTCCATGGGGCAGTTGATGCAGGAAATTGCTTCAAAAGAGGAGCATCTGCATATCTACCCTTTTGATACCCCTGTCGAAAATCATGGTGAAGCTTCCAGGTTAATTGCAAAGCTGCGAAACAGAAAAACTCAGCATCAGGAATTTGTATATTATATACAGAGGGCCTATGAATTGCTTTTTAATCTTGCCTATGGAGAAAAAAGTAGAACAGGAAAGAAAAATTATTTAATTATTGATACACCTGTAACATACCCTGTACAAAATTATGCAGTGCATAAAATTCCTGATGTTGATCACCTTGTCGAAAATACGGTGATGTGTGTTATGCTCCGCGGAGCTCTTCTTCCCTCCATGATTATGAGTAAAGAAATTGAGGAATATTCATCTTCCAACTATGTTACTCCTTTTGCTCTGTTTAAGATAAAGAGAGATGATTCCAGGCGTGAACATAATATGGAGTATGTTCTGGATTTAGATAAATCTTTCTATAATCTGGAAGAACTGAATGGTAAAGATTTGATTTTTGCTGATCCCATGAGCGCCACCGGCGGGAGTCTGGTTACTAACTTGAAATATATACTTGATCAGGGAGTAAAACCCAATTCTATAAAATGTTTCAATGTTATATCAGCTTTAAAGGGTTCTCTCCGGGTTATAAGAGCAATTGAAAATGTGGAGATATATACACTCTGGATGGATCCTGTATTAAATGATCTGGCATACATAGTTCCGGGACTTGGTGACGCCGGTGATCGTTTAAATGGTGAGGATGTGAGCGATTACCCACGAAATATTATTCAGTTGGTTGCTGATTACGGTACAAATATTGCTTCTCTTTATCGGGCTCAACTCCGGAAAATAGAAGAGACCGTACTGGGGTAATTTTGAGTAGTAATCAGATAGTTTTAATTAAAAGAGTTTTTATCCATTCTGCAATTTTATTGATTTTATTATCTTCCTGTTCTTCCTTTGGTTATAAAGAAGAATTAGTCGAAGCTTATTACAATTTGGGTAATGCTTACAGTGATCTTGGGATGCTGGATGACTCCGCTGCAGTGTTCACACGTGCGCTTCAGATTGATCCATCATTTCCCAGTGCTGCATACAATCTGGGTATTGTTCATATTCAATCCGGATCTTATAAACAGGGTATCGCTGTTCTTACTGATCTGTTAAAGAAAAATCCTGAGAATATTCTTGTTATGAAGATTCTGGCCTGGGGTTATTTTAAAGAAGGTGATATCCATAAGGCCATAGAAACCTATAAGTCGATACTAAAAATTGACAGTTATAACAGGGATGTTTTAAATAATATTACTATTCTGATGATACATGACAGCCTGTATGAAGAGGTTTATCCATATCTTGTTAAATTGGAATCGATTGGAGATGCCAGCAGCAATACTCTCTATAATTTGGGAATAGCTGAAAGGGAATTGGGGATCTCTTCCGGTGCTGTGTGGTTTGAAGCTGCCTATGAGAAAGATAAGACTGTGAAGGAATTTCTTACAGCTCTTATAGATGCTCTTAAAACTGAACGCAGATATTCAAGAGTTATTGAATATTACGATATTCTTTTAGAGATGGATCCCAATCCTGAATTTCTTTTTGATAAGGCTTTTATTCTCTTAACAGCTATTGAGGATTATAATCTTGGTATACCAGCTCTTGAAGAAGCCATGAAGGGAGGGTTTTCTGATTCAGAAAGAATAGATGAACTTAAGTTTTATCCGGATCTTCTGGATGTTGATCGGATCTTAAGTATATTTATAAGTTATCCGCTGCAATCTCCCGGAATCCAGGATCAGGAGACAGAGACAAAGAGTTGCCCTGAGGAGGTTCTGCTGGAGGATCCAAAGACTCTGGATTAATACCACAAATTTTGGAACAGTATATTTTATTATCAGTTCTTGAGGCTATGAAGTAACTTCCACATACAATGCACGTTTTATAAAAGTATAAACATTCATTGGAGCAG